>JBDSHT010000313.1:0-7045 GCA_039918315.1 Ginsengibacter sp.
AAAACAATTTCGTTGGCAGATGGATTGTAATAAGCAGTGACAGTGGATGGAGTAGTAAACCATTCGGTACGATCAACAGGCTTGTTAAGTTTTGCCAGTTGCTCCCCGTAAGAATTTGCAGCCGTTGAAAGCAGGTTCTCAAAATATTTTCCTTTTACAATATTTACTTTACTGTAATCTTTCCATTTATCAGGGAAACCAATTTTCTTGGTAATGGCGAAGAGTTTTTCTTTTGCTTTTACTTTGGTACTATCGCTCATCCAATCGAGCTTTTCTATTCGTGCAGCAAAAGCTTTTTGTAAATTATTTACCAGCTCGAGCACACGTTTTTTAGCAGCCTCTGTAAAGTATTTTTTTACATACAATTCTCCAAGTCCCTCACCCAATGAACGGTCAATAATACTTGCCATTTTCTCTCCGCGTGTTTTCTGTACGGCCTGGCCGGAAATAACTTTATTAAAGTCGAACTCGGCATCTACAAAGGGTTTGCTGAGCGCATCGGCATAGCTATTTAACGCAGATGCTTTCAGATAAACTTTCCAATCGCTGATTGGAATTGTTTTTAAAACCGTGTTGAGTTTGTCATAATATGCAGGTTGTCCTATATCAATGGAATCTGTTTTTGCACCCATTTCATTCAGCACATTTACCCATTCAATATTCGGTTGACGCTTTGCAAGATCAGCAACAGACATCATATTGAAATTCGCATTTACGTCTCTCAATTCAATGTTGGTTTTATGTGAAGCGGCCAATTGTTTATCTATATCATAAACAACATCGGCGTCTTTTTTTGCAGTAACCGAATCAGTTCCTGTTAGTTGAAATAAAGTAGATAAATAATTTTTGTATGCCTTCTGAATCGCAAGACTTGGAGCATCGGTTTTAAAATAATAATCTCTTTCAGGTAAACCAATTCCTGTCTGATAAATATGTGCAATATTGAGATTGCTGTTTTTATTGCTCGGGCCTACACTAAAAGCTGCGAGCGAAAAATTAAAATTCTTCGCCTGCTCCGCAATATATTTCATGAGGGAATTAACGTCACTGATACCGTCAATGCTTGCCAGTATAGGCTTTACCGGATCATAGCCAAGTTTGTTGATGGTCGCTGTATCCATACCTGACGAATAAAAATCACCGATCTTTTGTGCAATACTTCCTGTAGCATTGTTGGCTGTAGAAACACTATCGAGTATGCCTTGCAAACGCAGGCGCTGCGGGTAATTCATAAACATGTAAGCTCCTACACCAGCCTGTGAAGGAGGAATTTGTGCCGAATCATTCCAAATCCTATTTGCATACATAAAGAAATTATCGCCGGGACTTAGAGTAGAATCAATTCCTTGTATTTCTACAATGCTCTTTTTAGTTGACTCATTTTTGCATGAGGCTAAAAATAAAATACCTGCAAAAAGAAATAGTAATTTTTTCATAGACAGATTATTGATTTGAAAAATGATGGGTATCAAATGTAAATATATTTTTTTGTGCAAGGGTTTTCTTTTACGAATGCTGTGAGGTTAAAATGTACAGGAAATTTTTAAACCAATCTCCAGAGAAGAAAAATAAATAAAATAAACGCAACCTTTTACAAAAAGAACACGTACTTGATTGTGAATGGAAAGGAAAATTGAAAATTCATTTCTTCTCCTGAACTTTAATAAGCGACAAATTGAATTGAACTTTAAAATCAACACTCACAATTCATTTAATTATTTGGAAAAAATAGATAACATATTGCTGGGTTGCAGGAAAGCTGACTCCCGATGTCAGAAATTACTGTATGAACATTACTATGGCTTTGCAATGAAAATTGTTTTTAGGTATATCTATAATTATGAAGAGGCCAAGGAGATTACCAACGATGGTTTTGTAAAATTTTTTTTAAACATAGATAAATTTATTACAGAAACCCGCGACCCGATTGAAAAAAAACTGGGCGGATGGATTAAGAAAATAATGGTAAATACTGCCATCGATCTTTTAAGAAAAAAAATGATGTTGCCGGAGATTGGCGGTATTCCTGAATCTGCATGGGACATTAAAGAAAGCAGCCCATCCGTAGAACAATTAATCATTTATAAAGAATTGGTAATGCTGATAAAAAAACTACAGCCCGAATACAGAATTGTTTTTAACATGCACGTGATAGACGGTTACAAACACATAGAGATAGCAGAAATTCTGGGTATTCCGGTAGGTACTTCCAAGTCGAATTTAATGAAAGCAAAAGGCTTAATGCAAAAATTTATCAATCAAAAAGAATCACTCGCAGCATGCAGAATATAGAACACGATATGGACGATTTATTCAAAAGGGCAGCAGATGAATACCCTCTCAATGCCGGGCACGGAGATTGGGAAAGTATTGAAAAGCGGCTTGCAGTTACTGAACCTTTGGCCGCTACCGGTAAGCCTGAAAAGAAAAATAATAAAAAGCTATTTCTTCTTTTATTGTTAATCGTTTTATCCTCGCTGATCGGTTTTATGATTTTAATACCCGGCTCAAAAAATTATTTTATCAACAAATCTTCAACTGAAAAAAATCTGCAAACCCTGCAAAAGACTAAGGCCGTTGCTACAACTCAACTTAATAAAAATACTGTTCCCGCCGAACTACACCTAACCAATACCTCAGCATCAACGGAGAAAAAGAAAGAAGCTGTAGCAGTAAAAATTTTGGCAGAAAAAAATAAAATAGACAGTACCAGTTTAGATATCGATAAGAATAAAAATATCGATTCAGAAAAGGCTATTTCACAATTTCTTCCGGATAGAGATGACAAAAACGATGAAAATAATATCAACAATTTTCAAAAGAATAATAAGCCTGAACCTAAGAGCACCACAAAATATTCTAAAGTAATAAAAGATTCATTGCTATCCGAAAACGAAAAAGTTGAGTCGGCTACGGCTACCTCTGGAAATAATGAAGTGATATTTAATGATAAAAAGAAAACAAAACCGAAGAAAAAAAATAGGCAAGAAAACGGCGTGTATGCAGGTCTGTTAGTGGGGTTGGATTTTAGCAAAGTAAAATCAACTTCTTTTAAAGGCCCCGGCTATGGCGCAGGAATACTGATCGGATATAAAGCAAAATCATTTTTTGTGGAAACCGGCATCAGTCGGGAGTTTAAATACTATTTAAGCATGGGCCAGAGTTTCAATGATCATGATGCACCCATGCCTTCAGGGATGGTGATCGAAAATCTTGAGAGCCGAAGTAGAATTTTGGAAATACCATTAAAAGTTGGTTACACTTTTTATAAAAAGAAAAAAAATAGTTTGTTCATAGCCGGAGGTGCAGCCATTTACATAATGACGAACGAAAAAAATAATTACAATGTAACCATGAACGGCAATCCTGAAAAAATGGTGGGCCTGTATGAAAAAAATAATGTAAAGTTTCCTGCGGTAGTTAGTATCAGCGCGGGATGGGAACATAATCTGAACAAATCATTTCAGTTAAGAATAGAACCTATTTTAAAACTGCCTTTGAAAGGTATTGGCATAGGGCGATTACCGGTAACCAGTGCCGGACTTCAGTTGGGCGTTACGAAGAAAATAAATTAATCAATTGATTTTTGGTTTAAAAAAATCCTTTAAAAGGATCATGGTAGAGGTATGTCCTGCACTCGGCAAAGTCAAATTCTTAAATACAGAATGTAAAAATTATTTCTAATCATTAAAAATAAAACAAATGAAAAAGTACAATTCGAAACTTAGTTTATTAGCAACAGCTATTATCTTGCTGGTCACTTCGTGTAACAAAAACCAGGACAAAATGGTATCCACAGATGACCACCCGGCCAGCCTGACGGAAACCATGATGAGTGAAAATGGCAGCAATCCAGATGAGACCACTATCGCTGACCAGGCAAAAACTTCGCTTGATCAGAATAAGCGTTTCGGCAGCTCTAAAAGTGGCCATTACCTTTATACAGAAAGTAATGAAAATGCGGGAAACAATATCATGGTTTATTCTATAAATTATAATGGTTCCCTGCAATGGAATAGCAACACTGCTTCTGGCGGTATGGGCACCGGGGCTCCATTGGGTTCACAAGGCGCTCTCACTATTAGCAAAGATCACAAGTGGCTTTTCGCAGTAAATGCAAGCAGCAATACCGTGTCATCATTTAGTATTCACGACGACGGAAGTTTAATGCTGGTGTGCACTAAAAAATCCTGGGGAAAAACTCCGGTAAGCGTAAGCAACTATCATAACATGCTTTATGTTTTAAATCGGGGAAGCGATAATATTCATGGCTTTTGGGTTGGAAACGATGGCATGCTTTCAGATATTGACGGCTCCACAAAACCATTAAGCGGTATGGGTGTGGACGCACCTCAGATTTCTTTTACACCTGATGGAGATTTTATCGTGGTGCCTGAAAAAGCAACTAATATGATTGGCACGTTTAAGCTTATGAATGATGGAACCACCAGCCACGGAATTTTCAACCCCTCAGTTGGCCACACACCCTTTGGATTCGAGTTTGCAAGAAATAAATTTATGATTATTTCCAATGCGGAAATGGGTGCAGCAGGTGCCGGCACAGGCACTTCTTATACCATTTGGCCTAATGGAAAAATAAAAGACGTAAATGGTGCGAGGCCCAATTACCAGGCAGCTCCATGCTGGGTAGCTGTGACCATGCACGGCAGATTTGCGTACATGACCAACACGGCAACCAACAATATTTCCAGCTACTATGTAGCACCATGGGGCGGGTTATATTTAGCAGAAAGCAGCGCTGCTGAAACTGGTAAAGGGCCGCTGGATATAGTTGTTGCAGATAACAACTTTTATGTTTACGTTCTCAATTCAGGATCAAATAATATTTCTATTCACTACAGAAAGCTTTTTGGGCAGCTTGGTTCATCTGGTACTACCAAACCATTGCCAAAGCCAACAACGGGATTGGCAACTTTTTAAAAATTAATAATTCGGGGTTTATGGTAAACAGGCAGCTCTTAAAAAGGCGGCCTGTTTTATTTACAAGAGCTGCCGGAACTTTATGTTTAATGGGCTGCATTTTGAAAAATTATTTATTTGTAAAAGAATACGTAGAAAAAAGCTGGTAACATTTACATGGATTTATCTTTCGAAATATGGGTTGCTGTAGAAAAGGAATTACCAGAGCAGACGATCCTTCTTTAACCCAAAACCTTACAGGATAAAAAAAAACCGGGCGATTTGCCCGGTTACTTTTTCGATTGCTTTTAGTTTATCAATAAATCAAAGTAAATGTAGATGGGGTTTGGCCAGCTAACATCTACCCAAACCTTTACACCGCCCTCAAAAGGAGATACATTGTTTACTGCGAACTTGGCGGCACCTATAAATCTGCTTCCCCGCGGATTTGCCGTGTTGCTGTACTCCGAAATGCTTACCATTACTGAGGATCCTAAATGAATTCCACCCCAGTTTATAGTAAGAATAAATGACCCATTTCCTCTATAGGTTGCGAATACTCCAGTGCTAAGAGATAACGGCGCACTCTCGCCTTTACCCGCTTTGGATGGTGTTGAATCACTGATAGGTTTTGCATTTATACTCGGAGCGTTGTCAATTGGTGCAAGACTTCCGGTTTCGATTGTTTTTGCCATTGTAATAATTTTAGAATTTAATTTTTAATTTTTTTGTGTTAGCCGTTGGCTACAATATCAATAACAGTGTTAAGTGGTGAGGCCCATGAAATGTCGGCCCAAATGAAACAACCACCATCGTAGGGACTGATATTGTAAACACGCATTTTTGCTGCGCCTACAAACCTCGTTTGCCTTGGGTTGGTGCTGTATTCGCTAATAGATGCATACACACTGGTATTGCTTCGTATTTTCGGATTGGTAACATTCAGTCGAACGGTGCCATTTCCTCGTAGCGTGTAATAAGTGCTCCACATTCCTGAAGTTCTTGGATACACCACACCCGCAAATTGGGCGTCCTGTGCATCTATATCATTTCCTCCGGGGATACCAATCCCATTCTTCATGATGTTACCCGGAAGCGAATAACACATAATGGAATTAGGATCTGCATTGGCTGTGGAAATGAGAGCGGACTGGCTCAATGGGGTGAGCACATTTGAAATTACTTTTGCCCTTGACCATCCTTGCGAAGCCATAAATGAAGCAATTGCTTTTTCCCGATCGATTCCATTTATGATTTCCGCGCGAAGGTGCTCGTGTGGAAAGCCAAGTGTGTGGCCGGTTTCATGACGAACCACTCTACGAAATGTCGCTTCGGATGTGTTCATCGTGAAACTGGCAAGATTCATAGTAGCCTGGTTCGTTGGAACGTTTAGAATATCTGTCCCTAAATAAGACCAATATCCGTCACCAGCAGTACGGGTAATTCGCACTTGTGGCGAAACGTTACTTTCAACAAACTGCACATTAGAGAACGCGCCCCATGCATTCATGTGCGAAAGGATGCGTGCCCTTAGATCAGCCGCGGGATTGTCCATAAATGCAACCGTTAACCGAACGCCGCCGCTTCCCCAGTATTTAGTAGTAAGTACAGCCAGGGAGAGAGGTGTAAAGTTCACGTCTGGCATTGCCGCTTTTAAAGTTTGCAGCGGAGGAGCGTTGTTAGGGTTGATCTTAACTGCGGTTTCCGCAGCCTTGAGCGCCAATTCAGGAGGCAACTCCTTGAGGGTACAAGGAATTATTTTTTCTTCTCCTTTTGGCTCTGTTTTTTTTTCTTTTGCCATTTTGTTTACAATTTTTAGGGGGTTAAAAAATTTGTTTGGGGATTAAAATTTCTTTGGGAAAAAATTCTACTCTAAATTTAATTGCATAAGAAATATGATAATAATGCAAGTTCGTAACTGGTATGAACTGGCATGTAAACGGGCTAAAACAGGGGGTTCTGCGGATTTTTATTTTTGAATATTTTAGTAAAATCAAAAATAGAAAATTATATAGCATCAATTAATACAAACAGATTTAAGAAGAATTTTCCATCACTTGTTTTGTGTCTCAACAATTATTTTTTGATAACCATAATTATATTATTTCATTTTCTTTTTGCTTAG
>JBDSHT010000314.1:0-2852 GCA_039918315.1 Ginsengibacter sp.
TTGTTCTTGGCATTTTTATTCCGGCGTAATTATGAAAAAGCATGTACGTAATAATAAAAACTGTGTGAAGTGCTCCCCAAATTATATATGTCCAGTTGGCACCATGCCAAAAGCCACTCAATAAAAAAACGATAGCAACATTCAGGTACATTCTTTTTATTCCCACCCGATTTCCTCCTAAAGAAATATATAGGTAATCTTTGAACCAGGTTGACAATGAAATGTGCCATCGTTTCCAAAACTCCTGTATGTTTTTAGAAAAATAGGGACGATTAAAATTGGTCATTAGATGGAACCCCATGCTTTTTGCGGCACCTATGGCAATATCAGAATACCCTGAAAAATCGCAATAAATCTGGATAGAAAAGAGAATTGTGGCAATGATTAAATTTAAATAATGATAGTCATTAGGATTGTTGTAAACAATATCAACATACTGTGAGAGGCGATCTGCAATTACCAGTTTTTTAAAAAACCCCCACAACATTAATCGGAGCCCATCCAATAAATTTTGAGAAGAAAAGGAATGTTTTTCTTTAAACTGATGAATTAAATTTTGAGGCCGTTCTATTGGTCCCGCAACTAACTGTGGGTAAAACATTACATAGAGCGAATAGATTCCAAAATGTCTTTCTGCTTTTTGCTTTCCCCGATACACTTCAATAGTGTAACTCATTGCCTGAAAAGTATGGAACGATAATCCGATTGGTAAAATAATGTCGAGTATGGGTACCGAATAGGTGTGAATATTTAATGAATATAATAGGTCATTAAAGTTGTCGGTAAAAAAATTATAGTATTTGAAAAATGCCAGCACACCTACGTTTGCGATGATACTCAGAACAAGAAAAGTCTTTCGCTTTTTGTTATTTGAATTTTCAATAACGATGCCTGCTATGTAATCGATAATAATTGTAAAGAATAAAATGAAAATATAAACCGGCACAAAGGCCATGTAAAAAAAACAACTCGCAGCCAGTAAATGAATCCACCTGTATTTATGCGGTAATAGAAAGTAAATAATTGTGACGATAGGAAAAAAAAGAAGGAATTGAAAGGAATTGAATAACATCTACCGGTAAAATTTAATTTTTATGTTTTGAAGGTTTAAATATAAGTGTCGCAGATAAATTTTCAATTTTTTTATTCTATGTAATCCTATAAAATTCATAATAAATGTAAAACGAATTTGCACCGTGATTATTCTGTAGCTTTCTCTCGCTGCGCACTAAACAATTTCATCGTGGCCGTAGATGTATTTACTTATAGTATTCCACCTCAATATTAGTTGTGCAAAATCGATTTAAGATGTTGAGAATATCTGGAGATATTTTTTATAAAAGGAATGGATTGTTTGTACTTTCGGAAAGACAAAAATTTCCGACAATAACTTTCGAGACTTCATTAATAATGAAACAAAGACCCAAAGTCATTAAACAACTAACCCCATTTAATAAAGGGAACATGGGTATTGGTTTGGTTTTCGTTGGTGCTATTTGCTTGACAGTTTGGTCCGTAAATATTTATAGAGAAACCATTATTAGCACAGAATATTTATTTCTAGTTTCTTTGTCGGGAGCTATCATTGGATTGATTTTAATTCCTAAATTTTTTAAAAGTAGTTACTCAAAAGCCTGGATAGTTTTACTTAGCCTGTCAATTGGCGCTGGCATATTTTATTTCGCGTTGTTATATTTCAACAAGACATTTTCTGAAAAGGAAATTATCAGTAAAGAATTTAAAATTGTAAAAACAGGAACATTAGGGAAAGGTAAATTTGGGATATGTTTTCAACCTTATGCTAATATCAATTTTAATGGAACCGAAAAGCAATTAGTTTTCAATTGCAACTTTGAAAAGACAATCAAAAATTATTCAAAAGTTTCAGCTACCTACTCCAAGGGGTTATTTGGCTTTTTCATTATTAAAACAAAACAGCTAAAATTATAATTGCTCATAAATGCATGAATAGCGGAACATATTTCAATTCACCACCAAAAGAAAAAATCAAACCTTACACGCACAATGAACCCCAACAACATTCCATTTAACCTCACCGACTGGAGCAAAGTCCCCATCACAGAGCATGAAGGCGAAACCGGTGTTGCCTTCTGGCGCACTTTACAATTTGGCGATTTAAGAATTAGAATGGTTGAATATTCAAAAGATTACAAAGCCGATCATTGGTGCGAAAAAGGGCATATCATTTTTTGCATTGAAGGAGAAATGACGACAGAACTTTCAGATGGGCAGGAATACAAAATGACAAAAGGAATGAGTTACCAGGTTTCTGATGAACTCAGTTCGCACAAGACTTATTCGAAAGAAGGAGTAAAATTATTTATTATTGACGGAGCATTTCTGAAATTAAAACCGGAAGTGTAAGTTGTGATAAAACGAATCTAAAGATTACAAATCAATTTTGACAAAATGAAGAAATCATTATTAATCACTCTCACACTCACGGCAACTTTCTGCCTTGGTTTTGCTTTCAATAACTTTATAACAAAAAATAAAAACAGTACAATGAAAAAAGTAACAGGCATTGGTGGCATCTTTTTCAAATGTAAAGACCCGAATAGTATAAAGGAATGGTATAAAAAAAATCTTGGTTTAAAGCCCGATGCGTATGGAGCAATGTTTGAATGGAGAGAAGAATCTGATTCCACTAAAAAAGGTTTAACTCAATGGAGTCCCTTTGAAGAGAATACAAAATATTTTGAGCCATCTACCAAAGAGTTTATGATTAATTACAGAGTCGACAATCTGGAAGCACTTGTGGAAGAACTAAAAAAAGAAGGCGTAACTATTGTTGATAAAATAGAAAGTTATGATTACGGAAAATTCATTCA
>JBDSHT010000315.1:0-5007 GCA_039918315.1 Ginsengibacter sp.
CGAAATTAAAAGCCGCAGGAGCTGTACTGGTTGCGAAGTTAACTTTGGGTGCACTGGCTATGGGAGATTATTGGTATGGTGGGCAAACTAAAAATCCATGGGATTTAAAAACAGGATCCAGTGGATCCTCTGCGGGCTCAGCTTCCGCCACTGTAGCCGGTTTAGTCCCCTTTGCAATCGGTACTGAAACTTACGGTTCTATCATTTCGCCATCAACAGTTTGCGGTGCCACAGGTTTGCGTCCAACGTTCGGTTCCATCAGCAGATCGGGAGCTATGACGCTGAGTTGGAGCCTTGATAAAGCAGGGCCGATTTGCAGAAGCGCGGAAGATGCGGCAATCGTTTTTAATTATTTACATGGAACAGATGGGCTCGATGCATCCGCAGTGAATATGCCTTTTAATTATACCGGCAAAGTGGATTTAAAAAAAATAAAAATTGCTTATGCAAAAAATTATTTTGACAAATTAGATTCATCGGCGAATGAATTCAAGGTACTGGAGGTTCTAAAAAATGCCGGCGCACAATTAATTTCAATAACTTACCCGGATTCGACTATTTATAATTTTAATTTAATGGGCGTAATTATTGGAGCTGAAAGTGCTGCAGCCTTTGATGGTTTTACAAGAACAGGCCTTGATGATCAAATGACAAAACAGGGAAGAAATGATTGGCCCAATTCTTTTAGAGTTTCCCGTTTTATTCCTGCGGTAGAATATGTAAACGCCAATCGCCACCGGTATGTTCTGATGCAAAAAGTAAACGAGGTAATGGACAAATATGATGTAATTATTTGTCCTACCTGGTCAGGAAGCCAGGCCGCAATAACAAATCTTACGGGCCATCCGGCTATCAGTTTACCCACCGGGTTTAATAAAAATAATACACCAACGAGTATTACTTTTTTAGGAAAATTATATGGTGAAGCCGCTCTTCTTGCTGTATCTAAAATGTACCAGGATAATTCTCAATGGAACAAAATGCATCCTGAATTTTTTAAATGAAAGATGGAAAGATGTTTGCTCAAATTCGTTCAGTTTAATAACCCACATAATGACCATCTATCTTGATTTTGACGGCACCGTTGTTGAACATTTTTTTCCTTTAATGGGTACATTAAATCCTGGAAGCATCGAGGTAATTAAAAAATTGAAAGATGCAAATCATGATATTGTTTTAAACACTTTTCGTTCCGACATGCAGGATGGGACTTTACAACTTGCACTGGATTTTATCAATAATCAACCGGGCTTTCATTCTAATATTATTACAGAACATACAGATCTTAAAATTGCTCCCAGCCCGTGGGACTGGAAATACTTTGAAAGAAATTCAGTCGTATTTATAGATGACCTGTCCAAAGGAATTCCTTTGAAGCCCAACATCGTTTTAAGCAATGGAAAAATGGTTGACTGGCCAGCGATCGATAAGGAATTTATAGAAAAAAATATGTACGCTAGAGTAAAGAAAACAGGTTAGTGAATTAATCATTAATTCATCGAAGTATTATTTGGATAAAAAATGTGTGAAACATGACTAACAAGAAAATTTCAAATAATATTTTGAAAAATACGACCTTGTTTAGCAAAATCTAAATACGATGATTAAATCCCTCCTTTCAATTTTTATACTTTTTGTTTGTCTGAATACATTTGCTCAAACAAAAAAAATCAGTGGTTTTTTTACGGACAATCTTGAGAGTTATTCCCAGCTCGAAAAAACCTTTGACAAAAATCTTGACAAGAAAAACATTGGTGAAAACATAAAACGTTTGTCTGCTGAACCGCATCATTTAGGCTCCTTGCGCAACAAAGAAAATGCTGACTATATTGTATCCCAGTTTAAAAAATTTGGTTGGGATGCAAAAATTGAAACGTTTCATGTGTTGTTCCCAACGCCAAAGACAAGGGTACTTGAAATGACTTCGCCTACAAAATATACTGCACTTTTAAAAGAACCGGCATTAAAAGAAGACGCCACCAGCGGGCAATCTGGCCAACTTCCAACTTATAATGCATTCAGTGCCGATGGTGACGTGAAGGCGGAATTGGTGTTTGTAAATTATGGCTTGCCCCAGGATTATGAAATGCTTGACAGGATGGGAATCAGTGTGAAAGGAAAAATTGTAATTGCAAAATATGGACATAGCTGGCGCGGCACCAAACCTAAGATAGCACAGGAACATGGCGCCATTGGCTGTATTATTTATAGCGATCCGGCTGATGACGGATATGTGAAAGGTGATGTGTATCCGGTTGGCCCTTTTAAAGATGAATTTGGAGTTCAACGCGGGTCTGTTATGGACATGGTTATTTATCCGGGCGATCCGCTTACACCCGGAATTGGTGCCACTGAAAACGCCAAACGATTAGATAGATCAGAGGCTTCCAATCTTTTGAAGATCCCGGTTTTACCAATAAGTTATCATGATGCAACTCCCTTGCTGAAAGCATTAGGTGGTCCGGTGGCACCTGAAGTTTGGGTGGGCGGTTTGCCATTTACGTATCACATCGGACCGGGTAAAACTGAGGTGCATTTGAAACTGGAATTTAGTTGGAATGTAGTCCCGTGTTACGATGTGATCGCAACTATCAAGGGTGCGCAATTTCCTGATCAGTGGGTGGTGAGAGGAAATCATCGTGATGCCTGGGTGAATGGAGCTGCGGATCCCGTAAGTGGATTATCGGCAATGCTGGAGGAAGCTAAATCCATCGGGGAACTTTTAAAAACCGGGTGGAAGCCTGCTCGCACTATTATATATTGTGCCTGGGATGGAGAAGAACCAGGATTATTAGGTTCTACAGAATGGCTGGAGACTCATCTTCAGGAACTACAACAAAAAGCAGTTGTTTATATTAATTCTGATGGAAATGAGCGTGGATTTTTGGGCGCAGATGGCTCTCATGCTTTAGAACCATTGATGGATGAAATAGCAAAGGATGTTATAGATCCACAAACGGGAGTAAGTATTTTTGAAAGAAAAAAAGACAAGGAAATTATTTCTGCATCATCAATTGATCAAAAGAAAAAAATATTGAATGATAATTCTTTAAAATTAGGTGCCATGGGTTCCGGTTCTGATTATTCGTCCTTCATTCAACATGGTGGAATACCCGCGCTGAACCTTGGCTTTGGTGGTGAAGGACAAGGCGGGGAATACCATTCTATTTATGATTCTTATGACCTTTATCAACGATTCAAAGATCCGGACTTTTCTTACGGTGTTGCCCTGGCACAAACAGCAGGTCGGGCAGTTTTAAGAATGGCAAGTGCTGATGTATTGCCATTTGATTTCACCCATTTATATCAAACTGTAAATACATACAATGATGAACTGGAACAATTAATCGATCATTCAAGATTAGCCACTGATGTCGAAAACCAGATCATTAATTCCAATGGTTATAAAATTGCCGAAGATCCATTGAAGAAACTGGTAGCCCCAACCATAAAAACTCCTGTTCCATTTCTTGATTTTTCACCATTGCAAAATGCTTTGGCTTCATTGAAAAAAAGTGCAGAAAATCTGGAAGAAGTTATTAAAAATAAAATCAACAATAAACAATCAAGCGCAGCTTTTAACCAATTGCTTTACCAGGCAGAACAACAGTTGTTGGTAGAAACAGGTTTGCCGCGAAGAAGTTGGTATAAGCATTCTTTGTATGCTCCGGGATTTTACACAGGTTATGGTGTAAAAACAATGCCCGGCATCCGCGAAGCCATTGAGCAGAGAAATTGGGTAGAAGCGCAACAGCAAATTATAATAGATGCAAAGGCAATTGCCAAACTCGCCAATTATTTGAAATCTATGTCATTAGAATAGAATCAAATTGGATCGCTCTTTCCAGTATTCAAAAGTGCTATTTTGAAGCAGAAAGATTATACGGTGGTAGTCTCGGATTAGTCTGTCTATTTTACCTGGTAATAGATTGATTAGACTGAAGGAAAGAACTCAAAAATTATTTGAACTTGCTCTTTGGATTTCTTTTCTGATGAAACAATGTTGTTATAATAATAGTGTGGCTTTTATTATCTATAAAATAAACAATGTTATAAGGATATTTTTTAGTTTTCGCTTCATGATAATTCTTATAAATTAAACGGAAATGAACTGGTTTATTTTCAATTTCGTTTAATGTTTGTGATACGGTCAGTACAAAATTATCCGCTGCCTGGAGGCTTCTTTCTTCATACCATCTTATGGCTTCTACATACTCCTTTGTTGCTCTTTCCCTAAAGATGGTTTTATAGGACATTAGCTATTTTTTCGGATGTAATAATTGCTCAATCATTTTATCAACTTCATCTCTGGAAATACCTTCTCCATCTCTTTGATATTGTTCAAATTCATTATCGAGCATTGCTTTAAAGTCGTCTGAATATTCTTCCTCCGAAAAGAAATCATATATTTTCTCAAGCTTTTCCTCAGAAGAGGTTTCAATTAAGGAATGCAATTTTTCACGAAGGGTTGAGGTTTCCATAAAGCTTATTTTTCACGAATTTAATAAATATTTTAGTTAAGGTAAGCTACCCACTTTCTGTTTTTCGCTTACATCCAAAAAAGATTTTGTTTTCAATACTATCGTCATTTTATAGGCTTCATCTACTAGTAGTCTCGGTTCCGTATTTTTGTGGATATTTTTTATAAAAAATGCCTTTCCAACTTATCTCACCATATAAACCTGCCGGTGATCAGCCACAAGCAATCGAGCAACTCACGAAAGGAATTCTTGAAGGCGAAAAATACCAAACTCTTTTAGGAGTTACGGGTAGTGGTAAAACTTTTACCATGGCCAATGTGATCCAAAATGTACAACGGCCAACATTAGTACTCACTCATAACAAAACGCTTGTAGCACAGTTGTACGGCGAGTTTCGCCAATTCTTTCCTGATAATTCTGTGGGTTATTTCGTTTCTTATTATGACTACTATCAGCCTGAAGCGTACATGCCGGTAAGCGATACTTACATCGAAAAAGATTTAAGCATTAATGAAGAATTGGATAA
>JBDSHT010000316.1:0-2509 GCA_039918315.1 Ginsengibacter sp.
AGCACGTAATCCACCATTTTCTGAATATGTCTTCCATATTCTCTAATGATTAAATGATTCCGTGTTGTATTGTATTCCATGTTCTCAACGTTTTCCATGCCGCAAATGTAAAGTTTATTGTTTAATAGTGAAAGGAGCGCTGCCGCTTATTCTTGTTAATTAGAGTTTAATTATTGCCAGAGATGGTCGTTCTATGCGCTTCCCGTTTTTTCTTTTACTACCTTATTTAAGAATTTCAATCTGCTAAAGATTAAAGTGCCTCCAATAAAAGCTGCGATAACCAATATCAGGAAGAACATTTTCTTATCGGTGAAATCGTCCCAGAAGCTGGTCATCACACCTGCAATTTTACCGCCAATGGCAGTTGATAAAAACCAACCTCCCATCAATAAAGACGTTAGACGCGCCGGAGCCAGTTTTGAAACCAATGACAAACCTATTGGGCTCAAAAATAATTCACTGATCGTAAATACAAAATAAGTACCCCAAAGCCAATAAGGCGAAGTCTTTTCCAGGTAAACAGAAGTGACCGACATAATCGCGAATACCATTACCAATGAAGAAAGTCCGGATATAAAGAGAGCCATTCCAAACTTTCCGGCAGTGGTAGGTTCTTTTTTTCTTTTTCGCAGAAAACCAAATAGCAATACCACTAAAGGAGTTAATACAACAATGAACAATGGATTAATGGATTGGAATAATTCTGTGTTAGCCACTTTCTCGCTTCCCGCCGCTGGCCATTCGTCTTTTGGTACATTATTAAAATAAGGATCAGGACCCATCACCTGTAGCACTTTGGTATTTGAATCCACAATATTTCCATTTACCAGTTTTAGATTGGTTCCACCCGCAAGTCCTGCTACGGCTGAGTTGTCTCTGATATCTACAAAATTTTCATCCACTTTGTTCACCAGTCTTGGTGTATCACTCACGGTTTGAACAAAGCCTAACGAGCCTGCTGCTTTCTCCATTGGTGGTGACATTGTTCTGTCCGTATGCTTTTCAGCCCAAAGAGTAAGACCCGTTGAATTCTGATTATAAATAACCCAAAATATAATTGAGATTCCAAAAATGAAAAGTAGGGAACCTATTCCCTTCTTCTCTGTTCCTTTGGCTTTTGCATACAATGAAATGTAGAATGCAATAATGGGCAAACAGGCAAAAATAAATGCATCGTTTGATTGACTTCCCATTATGGTGGATCCAAAAATGTAGGTGGGGACCATCCAGCCGATAATTGCTGCAATGATTGCCGGTAGAAATACGTAACCAAATATTTTGCCGGTAGGCATATCTTCCACATTCTTTTCTCTTTTTATTTCGCCCTCTTTCACTCCTTTTAATGAACTCGCTAAAATGATCATTCCGATTATTAAACCTACGCCTGCTGCAGCAAACGCGTAACCCCAGCCGTATTCATTCCGTAAATAGGCCGCTACAAAATTGCAAACCGTAGCACCGATATTAATGCCCATATAAAAGATATTATAGGCATTATCTTTCAGTGGTTTTAAATCTTCACGATTATAAATATTACCAAGAATGGTAGAAATGTTGGGTTTAAAAAATCCATTACCCACAATGATAAGGCCGAGGGAAACATACAATGCGGTATCTCCCTCGATCGCGAGACCAAAGTAACCCAGTGACATTAAAGTGCCTCCAATAAAAATAGATTTGATATAACCGAGATAACGATCAGCCAACAACCCACCAATGAAAGGGGTTAGGTAAACGAGTGCAATAAAACTTCCCACTACATCCGCACCCATCTTTTCGGTCATTCCAACGCCGCCTGTTTTATCATCAATCAAATAAAGAAGTAAAATACCTACCATCAGGTAATAGGCAAAACGTTCCCACATCTCTGTCATAAAAAGTACATACAACGCTTTTGGATGTTTTCCTTTTTTGGAACCTTCCAGGTCAACCGGAATTATGTTATCCTGCATAAATTGGATTTAAGTAATGGTAGAATTTTTAAGAGTTTGTAAAGTAGCGCAAATTTTAAAAAAAATAATAATAAAATTCAGTGGGGAGGGAAATAAATTTTACAGGAATCTGTTATTATTTTGAAATATTCGCCTTGTATAAGAATATCAATTTGACGAGCACTTTATAGTTGGCGAAGACGGGTTGAAAGATTTTTTTATTTGTCCGTAGTCCAAGACATACGGACAGCAAAACTTTTTTATTTGAAGATTCTAAGGATAGCCGGGGGTAAAATCTGCAAAGCCGCAAGCTCTGTAAAATACAAAAGCCGCACTACTGCGGCTTTGTTGTTAATGTACAAACCTTTTCAATTTTATTTTACTAAGATATAGCAAGGCATTGTTTCTTACAGTTATTGTATCGGTAAGTTTTGTTCGGGCAAAATCCTTTGGGCTAACAGCAAACTTCAAAACCACATCCTTATTTTTATTATCACTATTATCAACTTCAATTTTTGAGGAGTATAACGTATCTATCCATTGCTGCTGTTGGCGTCACGCCAATAGCTATTATTCAA
>JBDSHT010000317.1:0-4489 GCA_039918315.1 Ginsengibacter sp.
TCTATACACCAAAGTACATAACGAACATCCACAACGATGGTACGATTCAGGTCTTTATCAAATTGTATTTTATGACTAAGCGCTTCGTAGTTCCCATCAAACGCTAAACCAATAAGGTTGCCGTACGCATCCATAACGGGCGATCCAGAATTACCACCCGTGATATCATTGGAAGTGATGAAATTAATGACAAGGTCATTTTGTTTTTTATCGATATACTGACCAAAATCTCTTTTCTTCAGTAACTCCATTTCTTTGGATGGCAGGTCAAATTCAAAATCACCGGGAATGTATTTTTCAAGAATACCTTTACTGGTGGTGAAGTATTTATATTGAACTCCATCCTTAGGTTGATAACTTTTTACTTTGCCGAAACTTACCCTCATACTAAAGTTTGCATCAGGATACATTTTTTTTACAGCCGCAGGATTCATTCCCATAATTCCCTTTAAATAGAGGTGGCCTAACTCATTATTGGTGGTTACAAAATCTCTGTAAAGACTGCTGTACTTAAGATTATAATTATTCACAAAAGCAGATGCATACGTAAATGCCGGGTCATTTTGTAATGTGTTTGCATCAGGGTTTTCCACGAATGCCGCCCACTTTGACGCATCCAAAATGATGGTATTATCAAAAACATAATCGGCTGCTTTGGTGTAAGTATTCTGATCATTTAAGGGACCGAAATTTTGTTCTATGGTTTCATATAAACCAATTGGATGCTGTGATTTATCTACATCTGCATAAAACATTTTGGCTGTTTTCGCCATTATAATTTTGTCGCTTGTGATGTCTTCATTTTCTAAGAAAGCCTCTCTTGCATTTCCTGCCGCCTGCAAAGCTTTGTCCAGTTCGGCTTTGGTTACACCGGTCTGTACCAGTGCTCTCTCTACTTGTGCAAGCGAAGAAGCAAAGGTGGTTAAGGGTGAACCGAGAATTCCCTCAAAGGTGTAAACACGCATTTTTGCATAAGGTGTCCAGGCTTCATAATTCTTTTTATAATCGCTTAAAATATTCTGATAAGCAGGTTTATTTTTTGCCCATACGGCAAATTTATTTTCCTCATTTTGTTTGTTTTCATAAATATGATATTTCTTAAGCTGCTTCGATTCGCCATCAAAAAACTTCCAGTAATTACCAACGGTGGAATAATTATTTGCCAGTTTTAATTTTACTGCAGGATCTTTTATCATCTGGGCATACATTGTTTTTAATCTTACATCACGAAGACTTACCAGGTCAGGATTTTCAATGTCTGTTTTTAATTTAATTCCGTAGGAAGTTTCATAACGGTTGGTACCTCCGGGGTATCCAAATATCATAGAATAATCGCCTTCTTTGACTCCTTTAATAGAAACCGGTAAAAACCATTTTGGTTTCATTGGAACATTATCGGCACTATATCCTGCGGGCTTACCGCTTTTAGAAGTATATACTCTGAAGATAGAAAAATCCCCTGTATGCCGGGGCCACTCCCAGTTATCGGTGTCACCGCCAAAATTTCCAATTGATTCGGGTGGTGCACCTACAAGGCGAATATCACTGTAAACTTCATATACATTCAAAAAAAACTGGTTGCCCTTAAACATACTATACACTCTTCCATACACGCCGTTCTCGTTATCAAGAACTTTGTCTGTAATTCCTTTAAAGACTTCAGGAAGCTTTTTTTCCCTCTCGGTACCGCTTAATCCTTTTAATTCTTTTTCAACTTTTTCAGTTACATCTTCCATCCTTTTCAAAAAGGTAACAGAGAGATCTGATTTTTTTTCTTCGGCTTTACTGTATGCATAAAACCCATCTTTTAAATAGTTGTGCTCCACAGAACTTGCGTCTGCTATGGCTCCGTATCCGCAATGATGATTGGTAAAAATTAAACCCTGGTTACTCACCACTTCGCCCGTACATCCGGCGCCAAAAATTACAATGGCATCTTTTATGGAAGGCTGATTGATACTGTACAATTGCTCTTTAGTAAGTTTGAGGCCTTGCTTTACCATATCGTCATAGACTTGTTGGCCTAAGAGCATCGGCAGCCACATGCCTTCATTGGCGCTTGCTTTGAGAAGAGTAAAACATAAGAAAATTAATATTGGAAGCTTTTTCATTGTTTAAGTTTTAAGATAAAATTATCCTGAACAAACTTACGTTAAAACAATCGGGCCTGAATAGATGGTTGTATCGTAATTAATCAGGCAAAATCAGATTATACTCAAATGAAAATTACCGATGCAATTAATAGTTGATAACCTGCTCTTCTATATGCGAAGGCATTGCCCTGAATTCGTATTGTTGATTTCTTAACTGAGGCTCGAAACCCGCTTCCCGTATGGCTTCCTGAATTCCTTTGCTGGTAAAGCGATGGGGTGCGCCGGCCGCACTCACTACATTTTCTTCTATCATAATGCTTCCAAAATCGTTGGCACCTGCATGCAGACACAGTTGTGCAATTTCTTTTCCCACAGTGAGCCAGCTTGCCTGTATATTTTTTACATTGGGAAGCATAATTCTTGATAAGGCAATCATCCTTATGTATTCTTCCGGCGTGGTTAAATTATGAACTCCTCTTATCCTGGCTAAGAGCGTATCTACATCTTGGAAAGTCCATGGTATAAAGTTTAAAAACCCTACCGCACCATCAGGTTTTCTCGCCTGCACATCTCTCAATTTTACCAAATGTTCAAATCTTTCTTCGATGGTTTCCACGTGTCCAAACATCATTGTTGCAGATGTTGTTAATCCTAATTTATGAGCTTCTACCATTATGTCCAACCATTCCTGTGTGCCGCATTTTCCTTTGCTAATTAAGCGTCTAACCTTGTCTGTTAGTATCTCGGCACCAGGGCCGGGCATCGAATCCAGTCCAGCTTCTTTAAGTGCTTTTAAAACTTCGTGATGCGTGGATTTTGATATTTTAGTAATGTGGGCAACTTCCGGTGGCCCCAGCGCATGAAGCTTCAGTGAAGGATATAGTTTTTTTAATTCTTTAAAAAGATTCACATAATAATTCAGGTCCAGCCCGGGATGATGTCCACCCTGCAATAACAATTGTTCACCTCCATACAAAAAGGTTTCATCAATTTTTCTTTTATAAGTTTCAATGTCTGTTATGTACGCCTCTTTGTGCCCTGGAATTCTATAAAAATTACAAAACTTACAATTGGCAATACACACATTGGTGGTGTTTACATTCCGGTCTATAATCCACGTAACTTTTCCATGGGGAACCTGTATTTTTCTAAGCTCATCTGCAACCAGCATTAGTTCTGATAAAGCAGCATTGTGATACAGATATGTGCCTTCATTAATGGTAAGGAATTCGAAACGAAGGGCTTTTTGCAGGAGAGCAGAAGTATTCATAAATTTATAGAGATTTCAAAAAGCAAAATTACAAGCATAAGTGATATAACCTTCCTTTATGAAACCGACTTTATTTTTTTTCTTTTGTTTACTTATAAATTATAGTGTTGGCCAGGCAAATGCATCAGCAAAGTTTATTTCTGAATTTTCTTTTACACAATTGAATGGAGGAGTCGTTTTGGTACAGGCTACTCTCGATACGATCAGTCAAAAATTTAATTTTATTTTAGATACCGGTAGCGGAGGAATATCATTGGATTCTACAACTGCAGCAGAATTTAATATTTCTCATGTGCCTTCTGGTAGAACCATTACAGGTATAGCTGGAACACGGAAGGTAGATTATGCACGGTATCGAAAACTAAATTTTCCCGGACTGACTGTAGATAGCCTTGACTTTTATATCAATAATTATGAAATCCTGACCGGTGTATATGGTATTAAAATCGACGGAATTATCGGGTACAGTTTTTTATCGAGGTACGTTGTCAGGCTGGATTATGATAGTTTAAAAATGGCAGTATATACACCCGGTAAAATTAAATACCCTTCGGGCGGAACTTTGTTGTCTCCTCTCTTTACCGCATTGCCCATTCAGGAATTGACCCTAAAAGATAAAAGAAAAGTCAAGGGTAAATTTTTTATCGATACCGGAGCAGGTTTGTGTATGCTGGTGGGTCAAAGATTTGAAGAAGACAGTTCGCTGGTAAAAGACAAAAGAAAACCCGTAACCATACAAGTTCAGGGTCTCGGCGGCAAAAAAGAAATGGGACTCACGATAATTCAAAAAGTAAGTATCGGCCCTTATACATTTAGAAAAGTCCCTACCAATATTTTGGATGATGAATTTAATGCGCTTTCATATCCTTTTGTAGGCGGCGTTATTGGCAATGATATTTTGCACAGATTCAATACCATTCTTAACTATCCTAATAAGGAAATTCATATAATTCCCAATAGTCATTACCATGATGATTTTGATTACTCGTACACAGGTATCAATATGTATGTGGAAGAAGGAGTTATTTTCGCGGATGATGTGATGGAAAATTCTCCCGCAGACAAAGCAGGCTTGAAGAAAGATGATGTGATAATGGGGGTAAACGGAAATTTTAGCAATGATGTG
>JBDSHT010000318.1:0-2646 GCA_039918315.1 Ginsengibacter sp.
CTACGGTCCATTCGTCTAAAACATTACTATAAAATCTAAAAAGAATTTTTACAAAATTGTCGGTTCTTTTTGTCATGTTAAAATGTGATTATGCAGCATTAATTCCACAGTTTACAATTTCCCCTCACCGCTATTTTTTACTTCCTTCTTGTATAAAAAGAAGAATGAAATAAACGCTCCGATAGCACAAACCAGAATAATTATTGAACCCATTATTTTCGCGCTATCACTTTTCTGTATGTTGTCAACAAGCCTAACGGCAGTGACTAAAGCTAAAATTGCGTAGCAGATAATACTATAAAAATAAAGTTGCTTTTTGTTTATTGTCATTGATTTTGATTTATTAAATGTATTGGGTTGGTTAGAAGGTTTTTCATATCTATTCACTATTTGTAAATTAATGAAGTAGCCTGAATGATTGTTGGTACTCTCTTTTTTGTTAGTCAACTTTTGAAATGATATAATAGGTTGTTAACCCCAAAGCGAAAGTTGAAAAACTAAATACCTCTACTTTTCCCTCCCCTGCTTTCGCATCAATTTCTTTTAAAGCGACATCAATCTTTTTTCCATCTTGGTCGTAATTTGTAATCTGCAATTTTCCTTTGAAGTCTTTTTTGTATTCAATAAAAACTCCCAGGTCATTTGTCTTTGAATTATAATACTCGTCGGCTCGTCCAAGTTCAAACCCAGGGTCAGCAAGATTTTGATCAATGAAAATATTTCTGTTACCTATTGTTGAATCCAGACCTGAAGCCATTGTTTTTATTGACTTTCCAAGAATGGTTGCAGATTTTTTTGCAAGATCAGAGATTGCTTTATCATCAAGTGTCGTTGATAAACCTTTTGACATTCCCGATGAAATTGATCCAAGAGTTTGTCCAGCAAGTTCTGATCCTTTTTTAGTATCCTCCTGGAATTCATTGCTTTTTACATAGTCATATACTTTTTTGGAATAAGCCAGACTGGAAAACACGCAACCAATTATACCAACACCAAAGAAGATCGCAGAAGTTATTAAAATGCTTTTTCGTTTTTTAATTATTCCAAAAATTAATGTTCCGATAGATATTAAAATGACAAATCCGAAAAGGATTATTAGAAATAAATATAAAATCATAATGGTTGAATGTGTGTTTGCAGAAAGTTATCAGTTAGTACCGTTTCTGTGTTTTGACATGCAATCTATCAAAAAAAAATGACCGGATAAAGATCATTTAAACTGATCCGGATATTTCTTTTTTTAGAGGGCACCTTATATAATCAGCGTTCAATAATCTTTATACCGAATACTAAATATCAGCATTTTCTCTTTGGGTACTGACAAATCCCGGTTATGAATTTTCAATTGCATTACACTATTACCCTTTATCCATCTATACACTTCTTCAAACATAAAACCGTAATCCGCGAAGATTCTTTTTCTACCTTTTAGATAGTTTATAAATATTATTAATTCACTTCCTGATTCTTGGTTTGCTTAGGATTTGTAAATGAAACCACTCCGAAAGCGATTGCAAATAACAAATATATAATTGCGAGCATCAAAATATATTTTGAAGAAACGCTATCATTAATAACTGCTTTTATCAACGCTATGCCGCCAATTCCAAAGTGAGCAAAATTGCCCATGCTTAATGGCTTCGCATAAATTCCACCCATTAAAGAAGACTTCGCCATCCAATTAGTTAATGCAAATCCGAAATACAATCCACCCATAATTTGTATCATCAATGTTAGGGTCGCAGTTGGTGTTTGTCCAAGTGTTTGTAATATTTCATTTGGCATAAAGGAAGCGACAATTCCTAATGTTCCCATTACCACAGCACTTGCAGTCATCAGTAGTTTTGTATTCATCCGTTTTATTATTAAAAAAGTGATTGAAATATTTTGTTGTCAGCCACTCATCTAAAATATTGCAAGGTAATAATAGCAAGACCTAAGATAATTTCAACCCCCATAATAACGTCGAAGTATTTTCCGGCAGAGCCCACTTTTATTCTTGAGTATAATCTGCCGAGCCCGGAGAAAACTACCACGAGGCCTATAAAATAAAGTAGCTCAGTTTGATGGTCAAAATCATAAATAACCCACGCTACCAGGAAGCCCAAACTAAAATAGATACCACTTAAAAATCTAACGAGATTATCTAAGACTCGCTGAGGTTCAAGCTTATCAGGCAAAAAAGAATTCGCTCCTTTTAATAAAAGATTGGTTCCTCCTAAAAGGCAAATCAATGTGAGCATGCTTAATAAAATCTTTAATGCTATTTCCATTCGATGATATGTTTTATGTGTTTTAAAATGCTACAACTCATATTGCATTGCTGAAGTAAAAGTCATTGCAACTTTTCCAATCGGCTAATTTACAAATTCCAACTGGTGCACAAATAACAAAATATGCATTTACTCACTACAATTATTTTGGGTGGTAGTGCGTCAGATTGAGCCCACTATTTATTCTGCAATTCACTAATTTTCTTTAGTAATGGCTCTCTGTTTTTCTTAGCGGTCATCCATTTAGGAAGGCGGCTACCCAAACTTTTATTTAATAATTCCTGACCGTTGCGCTCTCTTAAAGTGGCTTCAATATGCCCGCGAAGAAAGTCAAGATGTTCCAAATTATAAGCCCATAAAATGTTTTGCTCAA
>JBDSHT010000319.1:0-7070 GCA_039918315.1 Ginsengibacter sp.
TCCATGGCGATTCCTCCTTACCTGGTCAGGGTATTGTCTATGAAGTGCTTCAAATGAGCGGTTTAAAAGGGTATAATACAGGAGGCACTTTACATTTTGTAATTAACAACCAAATTGGTTTTACAACCGACTTTGACGATGCCCGCACATCTGATTATTGCACGTCCATTGCAGCTATGGTGCATGCTCCTGTTTTTCATGTAAATGGGGATGATGCTGAGGCCGTGGTAAAAGTGGCTCAAATTGCAATGATGTATCGACAGGAGTTTAATTCGGATATATTTATCGATATGGTTTGCTATCGCAAACATGGTCATAATGAAGGGGATGATCCTAAATTTACGCAACCAGGTTTGTATGCATTAATCGATAAGCATCCTAACCCCCGCGAGGTTTATGTAAAATGGCTAATCGCTAATGGTGAAGATGAAGCGACGCAAATAGCCAAAGAGATGGAAGAAAAATTTTGGTCAGATTTACAGGAAAGGCTGGATGAAATTAAACAAAATCCATTACCCTACACCTACCAAAAGCCAGAGTTGTGGTGGCAAAGTTTGCGCACTGCTACAAAAGCGGATTTTGACAAATCACCAATAACAGCAGTCCCAAGAGCTCAGATCGAAAAGTATTTTGATGCCATCATGAAAATACCTTCCGGCTTTACTCCATTAAAAAAGATCAAAAAGATTCTTCAAGACAAGATTACACTTTTTGAAAGTGAAGAAAAATTTGATTGGGCCACCGGTGAACTTTTGGCTTATGCCAGTATCTTAGGTGACGAACGTGATGTACGAATGAGCGGACAAGATGTGCGAAGAGGTACATTTAGTCACCGTCATGTAGTAATCAGGGATGAGAATAATGATAATTTTTATAATCGGTTAAGTGATATTTCCGATAAACAGGGGCAATTGAGAATCTATAATTCACTTTTGAGTGAGTATGCTGTAGTTGGTTTTGAATATGGATATGCAATGGCTAATCCCAATGCCCTCGTAGTGTGGGAAGCTCAGTTTGGTGATTTTGCAAATGGAGCCCAAATTATAATTGACCAGTTTGTTTCATGTTCAGAGCAAAAATGGCGAAGAATGAATGGCCTTGTATTTTTGCTTCCGCATGGATATGAAGGTCAGGGTCCGGAACACAGCAGCGGACGAATGGAACGTTTTTTACAAATGTGCGCCGAGTTAAATATGGTGGTTACGAATGTGACTACTGCTGCTAATCTTTTCCATTGCCTAAGAAGACAATTAGCCTGGTCTTTTAGAAAACCTTTAATTAATTTTTCACCAAAAGCAAATCTGAGGCATCCAGGAAGTTATAGTAAGGTTGAAGAATTTACCTCTGGCGGTTTTAAAGAAATAATTGATGATGCGTCAATAACAGATGCGGGAAGTATTAGTAAAGTATTGTTCTGTTCGGGTAAAATATATTTTGATCTTCATGAACGAAAAGAGAAGGATCAAAGAAAGGATGTTGCATTGATCAGGTTGGAGCAAATATATCCTTTGCCCCAAAATCAGTTGGATGAACTTTATAAAAAATATAGTAAGGCAATTTGGTATTGGGTGCAGGAAGAGCCACTGAATATGGGTGCTGCAACTTTTTTAAAAATGAACCTTACCTCAATAAATTTTGGAATCATCAGCAGGCCGCAGAGCGCAGCAACTGCAACTGGATATTCAAAAGTGCATAAAGAAGAACAGGAGGAAATATTGAAAACTGCATTTGAAATTTAAAAATTTAAAGCTGGCTTTGCCGGCTTTTGTTTTTCAAAAAATAGCATCGACAACTAACCTTCCCTTTGCGTATTTCTCATTTTAGCTTAGGTTTGTAAAATCTTAAAAAATATCAATGTCAGTAGAAATTAAAGTGCCTACAGTAGGCGAAAGTATTAGTGAGGTAACCTTATCAAAATGGTTGAAAAAGGATGGCGAATATGTGGAAAGGGATGAGGTAATTGCAGAATTGGAAAGCGAAAAGGCAACGTTTGAAATCAATGCTGAAAAAGCCGGTGTATTGCATACTGTAGCCAAGGAAGATGATACTTTGAATATTGGAGATGTAGTAGCGACTATTGATGACACTGCGGAAAAACCCGCGGGTAAAGAAGAATCCTCAAAGCAAGCGGACGCCGTGCCGGCAAAAATTGAAGTAAAAAAAGAGGAAGCCCCTAAAGAAAAAGAATCACCTGCTGAAGATAAAAAAGAAGAACCAAAAGAAATAAAGGCTACTCCGGTAGCTGCTAATATACTGGCAGATAAAAAAGTAGATGTTTCCAAAGTTATTCCTTCAGGCCCTCACGGCAGATTTACTAAAAATGATGTGTTGGGTGCGCTCGAAAATCCGGGCAGAGCCATAGGAAAGGAACTTTTTAGTCGTGGCGAGAATCCTAAAAAGATGAGCAATCTTCGTCGTACTATCAGCAGAAGATTAGTAGAAGCAAAAAATAGTACTGCCATGCTTACTACTTTTAATGAAGTGGATATGGGAGCTATTATGGACTTACGGACGAAGTATAAAGAAGTATTTAAGAAAACGCATGATGTTGGTTTAGGATTCATGAGTTTCTTCACGAAGGCGTGCTGTTTTGCTTTGCAGGAATGGCCTTCTGTCAATTCAAAACTGGACGGCGAAAGTTTAATCTCTTTTGATTATTGTGATATCTCCATCGCCGTTTCTTCGCCAAAAGGTTTGGTAGTTCCTGTAATCAGAAATGCCGAAAGTCTGAGCATGGCGGAGATAGAAAAGGAAGTAGTGCAACTGGCGGTGAAAGCGAGAGATAGCAAACTTACTATTGAAGAAATGACTGGTGGAACTTTCACGATTACCAATGGCGGTATTTTCGGTTCCTTAATGAGCACACCAATTATTAATATTCCTCAAAGCGCCATTCTTGGAATGCACAATATCGTTCAGCGTCCGATGGCTATCAATGGACAGGTAGTTATTAGACCTATGATGTACATTGCCTTAAGTTATGATCACCGTGTTATTGACGGTCGCGAATCAGTAAGCTTTTTAGTAAGAGTAAAAGAAATGTTGGAAAATCCTGAGCAACTTTTATTCGGAAAAGATCCTGTAAAAGCATTATTGCAATTGTAATTTTATTGTCCTTGCGTCGGGTTTCAATTAAATTTTCGGGTTTAAAAATTCCGTCTTTTTCATTTTAAATTATTAGAGATGGTTACTGATGAAAATATTGCAACCCCTGCCGGGATTCGTTTTCAGCGATATATCGATTATGCGGAAGCCGTAATTAAAAATTACAACTCAAATGAGCCGTTTAGCCTTTACTTAAAAAAATATTTCACTGCCAATAAAAAGCATGGCTCACGCGATCGCAAATTAATTACTGCACTTTGTTACGGATATTTTAGATTAGGCAGAGGAATTATCGGGGAATTATCTATTCAGGAAAAGTTTCTTTTAGGAATTTTTTTGTCAGAGAATCAGCCGTCACCAATTCTTGAATTAATGAAGCCGGAGTGGAATTCTAAGATGCAAAGTCCTGTTTCGAAAAAGCTAACGGAGGTAAAGAGTATTTTTGACTGTAATAATATTTTTCCTTTTCAGGATGAGATAAGTGATAAGATTGATCAGCAAAAATTCTATCTATCTTTTTTAAAACAGCCAAAATTATTTATCCGCATAAGGCCGAAACAACATCAAAAGGTTTTTGATAAATTAAATTCTGCCAATATTCTTTTTGAAAAAATTAATAGAGATTGTCTTTCTTTTGACAATACAAAAAAGGTATCTGATATAATTAAAATTGATGAAGAGGCTGTAGTCCAGGATTACAATTCTCAACAGGTAGCAACTTTTTTTACCCCGATTAAAAAAGCTAAAAGCGGTCCAATAGACTTGTGGGATTGCTGTGCGGCGAGCGGTGGTAAATCCATTTTGGCATTTGACGCACTGATGAACGTGCAACTAACTGTGAGCGATACACGAAAAAAGATACTGGAAAACCTAAGAGCTCGTTTTGCAAAAGCAGGCATTGCCAATTATCATTCTTTTGTGGCTGACCTTACTGTAGATAAGTCACCATCTTCCATTGATAATAAAACATTCGATTGTATTATAGCTGATCTTCCGTGTTCCGGTTCCGGCACATGGGGACGATCACCTGAGCAAATACAATTTTTTTCAAAAGAGAAGCTTGATGAGTATGCTATTCTTCAAAGAAAAATCGTTGAGAATGCTATTGTGCATTTGAAGGAAGATGGTTATTTGCTCTATGTTACCTGTTCAGTTTTTAAAAAAGAAAATGAAGAGAATGTTTCTTTTATTGAAAAGAAATTAAACATGGATAAAATTGAAAGCCGATATTTAATTGGATATGAAATGCAGGCTGACACGTTATTTGCAGCATTGTTTCGCAAGAGATAAAAACTAATTGATAACTATTTTAAAGCTCTCATTTTTTACTCCATCATGGAATTTTAAAATATAAATCCCTTTAGGGAGATAATGTGTGCTTGCAAACAAAATAACCTGTGGCTGAGAAGCCTGTAGCAAAGTTTGTTTTATGAAAAGTAATTTACCGGCTGCATCATACAAATAAAAATTTCCGTTTCCTGATCTTTGCGGATTTATAACAACTGAAAACTGATCGGTTGCAGGATTGGGGAAAATCTTAATGTTCTTACCTGCTAAAATTGTAATGACATTTCGAAGTGTTCTCTTTTCTTTTAAATCTTCGAATGCTAAACGGAAATTGGGTATTCCGTAACCGATACGGATATCAGGATTATTGTAAATGCTACTACTTTTTTTAACCGCTTCTATTATTTCGCGACTACTAAATTCCGGATAGGCTTGCCATAAGCAAGTAACCAACCCTGCCAGATTAGGTGTGGCAAACGAGGTCCCGTTGCCGGATGATACCGCTCCACTTGCTGATGAAATTGTAGTGCCTACGCCGACTGAGGCAACCGTTGGTTTTATCCGCTGATCGAATGATGGACCGTAGCTACTAAAGCCTGCTACGATACCACTGGCATTTACTGCTGCTACCGTTAATACGCTATCTGCATCTGCCGGTGTTGAAATAAATTTCCATGATTGGTTTCCTTCATTCCCTGCTGCAACCAAAACAATGATTCCCTTTTTAGCAGCGATGGACGCTGCCTTTGCAATCATTGTAGTGTGCCCGTTCATGTCGGCATAAGTATAGTTAAATGCGGAGTTATCGAATGTGGTATAACCGAGTGAGGTGCTTATTACATCCACACCTGCACTATCACTTCGTTCTGCAGCGGCTGCCCAGTTTTGTTCTTCGATTGGCGATTCAGAACCTACGTCTTCGGATCGGTACAAAAGGAAATTTGCTTTTGGGCTGCTTCCTACAAATTGCCCTGGGATGTTTGCGGCAATGATGGAAAAGCACTGCATCCCGTGTGCATCTTCATCGTTTACATTCGGGCTGTTTTTTACGAAATCGTATGTCTCAATAATTTGATTATTTATCCTCACGCTATCAAATGCAGGTAAGGTTTGGTAATGATAAAATCCATCATCAATTATTGCCATCAGCATTCCTTCACCTTTGAATCCATTATTGTGCAAGAACTCTCCTTCATGAATATGAATTTGAGCAAAAGAATTTCCGTAATTAATGTCGGTAATTCCAGATGGTGTTTGCACATCTTTTTCTCCGGTTTTAAATTTATTCCTGGTGATAAATGATGGATGAAGTAATTTTTTTACTGGTTGTGATCCGATCACAAAAGACAGAGAATTTATTTTTGCCAAAGCCGCAGCTTCAGTAGTTTCTATGCAAACCTGGTTTAACCATTTTGAAGAATTGACAATACTAACATTGGGGATTACACGTAAACTATCAATGTAGCGTGGAACTATCGGTAAGTCACTTTCATCGATTAGAATATTCTGCTTAAGTCGCCTGTCGATTGATTTTTTTGAGAGAAATGCAGAGGGTTGATTTGTAGAAAAAGGTGTGCCGGCTTTGTCACGAAATTTTACAACATACTTAGTGTATTGCGCCGAACTGTTTGTTGAAAAAATTATGGACAATAAAAATGAAATCATTAATTTTTTCATACCATAAATATAAAGCGAACCGGGGATTTAATTATGTCCTGTAATCGTCAACTTAACACCATAGCCATCATAATATCCAGCTCTGTTCGGTTGTGGGCCCTGGTATTCCCAATGCAAAAATTCGCGATAAATAAGTCCAATGCCCTTTCCATATTTTTCTTTAGAATAATTTTTTTCGGCGTATTGTGTGCCTGAAATATTTGGATCCTGCCCGAGAAATTCATCCCGTTGCAACACCGTGGTTGTTTCATTTATTGCGAGCGAATTAATGGTCAGCGGATCGCCTACGCTATCGTAAATGTAATCCCAGTCGTCAAGATAACGTACATCCGTATTCGCATTGTAAGTGTCAATATATTTATTTCCTTTCCAGGAATAATCGGGTACTATCGGCAATTTTAGCTTTATGAAGCGCATGTTATTTTCAACATACTCTATTGAAGTTTCAGTAGGCGTAACCATAAATGTATTGCTGGCAACCCATGGGTCAGAAATCCCTTTGCGGATATAACGTATAATCCGATAAGAAGGCCGCCCGGAATTGTCAGTGATTGCAGCATCAAAGCGGTCCTGCACCTGATAATGATTTACAGTAACTGTTTGCCCGAAATTTGTAAATACCGTTGAGTCTAAATCGTAATTGATGTATTTGCCCACCTGCGTCGGATAATAATCAGAAATGGTAGCAGACTGAAAAGTTTCGTTTTCCTTTTTGCACGATATCATTAAAAGCATCAGGACCGATGAGACAAGAAAATATTTTCGCATACAATTTTTTTAGTCTTTTATCTGGACCATGATCTCGCTTCAGCTTCGTTGGATAATGCCTCCGCCGATTACATCGTCTCCTTCATAGAATACCGCACTCTGACCAGGCGCAATACCTTTTACATTTTCATAAAAACGAACTTTCACTCCATTTTCGTATGCATACAGATTAGAAAGCGCGCCTTTATCTTTATACCTGATTTTGGTCAAAGCTTCCATGCCATCCGTAACCC
>JBDSHT010000320.1:0-10024 GCA_039918315.1 Ginsengibacter sp.
GCTTTCGGACCACTCGTTCTATTATCACTTCTATGGAAACACACAACAAGAAATGGGGCTATTGCCGGAATGGTAGTGGGCGGATTAACTGTTTTATTATGGACATACCTGAACCATTCCTACAAAGAAGTGTACGCTATGATTCCTGGCTTCACTTTATCATTATTGACGATTGTGATCGTATCGAAATTGACGAAAGCTCCATCGCAGGAAATCCTGACTGAGTTTGAGGAGGTAAAACAGGAACTGAGAGATACTTATTAATTGGGTATATCAATTAGTGCAATTCTTGTGGGAAAAGGTTTAGCCTTTGCTGTTCCAGTAAAACGTTTTTAACCGCCGTCTTGTCTCCGACAAATGGCATATATATTAGTATTGGGGAATTTTTTTAAATTAAATTAAAATTAGGAACACCTACATTGGGTAAAAATTATTATGCTAAAGTCCATATTGCTTTTTATTTTCTACAGCACACCATTGTTTTCATTAGGGCAATCAAAAGGAGATACTAAAATTATCGTTAGTCTAAATGATACAACTGGAGTATATGACAAGGTCAAACTTACTCTCATTAAAAATAATTTCATCGTTAAAGAGGACAAAAATAAAGACACGTTATCAACCTATCCATCTGAATTACAAACGTTACCTGGCACTGCTGTAGTTTGGGCTGTGATCAATGAACACCATATTGAACTTTCCGGCATATATTCTTTAAAAAAATTAAACTATTTTGGCATGACCAAACCGGGCAAAAATTCAAATCAAATTATGTTTTATCGAGGAAGCAAAACATGGAAGGTATTGGAGAGAATAGCGGGGATGCTAGGTGGTCAGATAGCTTTTTCAAAGTAATAGAACAGCCATTTAACCCCTCTTTTAATCCAAGTATGTAAAGCGCTTCTTTAGGAAAAGTTTTGTAGCAAAGGTTTGCGCATGGGCCATACTTGTACTTCGCAAAATAAGAATTTCCAACCCGTGGCGCGTGTCACTAACCAACTGCGGCGCGACGATTTGAAATGCACCCTTTAGAAAGTAATGTGCAGAACCTTGATGAATAGAACACAAAAGATTGACGTTTCTTTAAAAAAATTTACAGACTAACAGAATAATCCTGAAATAAAAAAACCTTCTGGCGTAATACGAATCGAGAAGCGGGACAAAAAATACAACACGTACATTTGATAACTCTATCGATATGCACAATACATGATACCCGAAAACTTTAAAAATTACCTGATCAACAAAGGAGGATTAACCCTTTCTGAATTTGATCATTTGGCTTCTTCTTTACAATCAAAAAAAGTAAGCAAAGGACATACGTTTTTACGCGAAGGCGAAGTATGTCAGCAATCATTTTTTGTAGAGCAAGGTTTGCTAAGATCCTTTACCATTGATGATTCAGGGAAAGAACATATCATTCAGTTTGCTCCCGAGAATTGGTTTATCAGTGAGCGCAGCAGTATTTTTTTTAATGAGCCTGCTGAGTTTTTTATTGAGGCAATTGAAGATTCAACAGTCGTTTTAATAGACAAAGATTTTATGATTATAGCTGCTGAATTGAGTGCGGTATTCAGAGAATACAATGAAAGATTATTGCATAACCACATCAGGCATTTACAAAAACGAGTGAACCAATTGTTGAGCGCACCAGCCGAAAAAAGATATCTGAATTTTATAAATCTTTATCCCGATCTTCTTTTAAGAGTTCCCCAATGGATGATCGCTTCTTATTTAGGTATTACGCCTGAAAGCCTTAGCCGCGTTAGGAAAGACCTGGCCACTAAGAACTTCAAACAATAAGAATTTATTTCTTACCATACATCAATGCTGTGCAAAAGCATGGAGGGTAGCTTTGTGTAATAAATAAATTAATTATGAAAACAAGAAGTATAGAAGCGATCATCGCTCCGCCAAATGCACATTATGTAGGGGATGGTTTTAGGGTTCACAATTTTATTCCCGGTGGGCACAATTCTGGTATGCAAAGAATGAACCCTTTCATTATGCTGGATTACAATTCTAAATTTTATTTTCCTCCAACAGATACTCCAAGGGGAGTGGGAGTGCACCCGCACAGAGGTTTTGAAACCGTGACTATCGCTTACAAAGGAAGTGTGGCTCATCACGATAGTTCAGGAAATAGTGGAGTGATAAAAGAAGGCGATGTACAATGGATGACAGCTGCGTCTGGTGTGTTGCATAATGAATTCCATGAAAAGGAATTCAGCAAAGCTGGTGGCGATTTTCAAATGGTGCAGTTATGGGTAAACCTTCCTGCAAAAGATAAAATGTCGAAGCCAAAATACCAGGCAATTACACACGACCAGATCAACAAATTTCAACTACCTCAAAATGGAGGAAGCATAGAAGTGATTGCCGGAAATTATGAAGGAGTGCATGGAACTGCTTCTACATTTACCCCGGTTCATTTACTAAATGTACATATAAAAAAAGGCGTGAAAGTACCGTTCTCATTTCCACAAAACTATCATACTGCATTATTGGTTATTAAGGGCAACGTAAAAATAAATGGTGTTGAAAATGCACCGTCAGATCATTTTGCTTTGTTTCAAAATGACGGTGAAGCATTTAATATAGAAGCCACTGAAGATGCTACAGTATTGGTTTTAAGTGGAGAGCCTATTGACGAGCCTATTGCAGCCCGTGGTCCGTTTGTAATGAATACGAATGAAGAATTATCACAGGCCATCAAAGATTATAACATGGGCAAGTTTGGATTTCTTGAAGACTAAAATTTAAATATCATGGCAGTAGAACCCAATATTATTAATAACGAAAAGAACATGCATTTTGAAATTCATGAAGGAAATGTTATTGCTTTTTTAGAATATCGTTTCCAGGATAACACAATCGTTTTTATGCACACAGAAGTTCCTGAAAGTATGGGAGGCAAAGGCATTGCTTCTTCATTGGCTCAATATGCCTTCAGGTTTGCAAAGAAGAATGCACATCCTGTTAAAGTGTATTGCCCATTTGTATTAACCTATATGAAACGTCACCCCGAAGTAATGGAACAGTTAGAAAAAGAGTCTTAAACAAAATCAATTTTATAAACCTAAAAAAAACACAAATGGAAAATTCAACAATGGAAAAAACAAAATGGAACATCGATGCTGCCCACTCTGAAATCGGGTTTAAAGTGAAACACCTGGTAGTGGCAAAAGTAAGGGGACACTTTACTGAGTTTGATGCCAGCATCTACACAACGGGTAATGATTTTATGTCGGCTGAAATTGATTTTTGGTTAAACCCTGCATCGGTTACCACCGGCGATGCATCTAGAGATACACACTTAAAAAGCCCTGATTTCTTTGATGTAGAAAAATATAAAGAGATCCATTTTACCGCAAACACTTACGAAAACATTGACAAGGACGGTAGTTATGAATTGTATGGTGACCTTATCATCAAAGGAATTAAAAAGCAAATTAAACTGGATGTGGAATTTGGGGGCATTATCAAAGACCCTTGGGGAAGTGAAAAAGCAGTGTTTAGTATCAATGGAAAAATAAACCGGAAAGACTGGGGACTGAACTGGAATGCGGCTTTGGAAGCCGGTGGTTTGTTGGTTAGTGAAGAAATTACTATCAATTGTGAAATTCAATTGGCAAGAGGATAAAAAGCAGGGGGGAGTGGTGAATGATTATATCGAGTAAAAAAGTTTGTTCATTTGTGGTGCGTTTATCTGCTTCTGTTGGCGTCCCCGCCAACAGTTTTTTTAATTTCACACAAAGAGATTCTCTAAGAAAAGCAGATCAAAAAGTAATTGAGAAAAAATAAATTATTTCATCGCCTTTAATGATTTTTGAATTCCTCATTTTATGTAGGAATGTCTGTTGGTGGACACCAATAGTAGCGCGGTACTTTAAGCATAAAAAAGAAGTTTTCAAAAGTAATCGGGGAGAATAATTTTTTTGCCCCAGAGTGCTGTATCGGATTTCAATCTCACTTACATCAATCGTATCTACAATCTCATTTATAATCCGCGTCAAATGGCCTTCCAGAATAAAATCGGTTATAATCGGTGGTAATAAAATGAGTTGTTCGTTTTTAATTGGTTTAAACTTTTCCATTCAAAATAGACAACTAATCAGAATTTTTGTTGCATCAAACTTATCAACCCATGTGGAATTCCCGCTCAGCCTCTCCCCGCCAACCCGTGATATTTTGAAATGCAAAATCTTTTTTAGTCTTGCGTTAAAATTTAGCGAGACAGTTATAAAAATGAGCTTATTTAAAAGCCATAAGTTTAATAAAAATGTAAATATTTTTATTAAGAAAATAAAAAAGTTAAGGAGGAATTAAGTAGGGTTTAAATATGTATTTTCACTTTTAAAAAAGGAAGCTAAAATTATTAACCAAGAAAAATTATAACATGAAGAAATTAATTCTCGGCCTGGTAGTGATGTTTTCTCTCCAGGCATTATTGGCGCAACCACCCGCGGGCGATGCTAATGTCGGCGATGTTTACGGAACTAATGTGACCGCTACTAAAGTCGTTAAAGCAAAAAAAATTAATTCGGCATTGCAATCCGGTGAGGCAGTAAATATGCAATTGACCGGAAAGGTTTTAGAAGTGTGTCCTAATAAAGGTTGTTGGGTAAAATTGCAATTGGAAGACAACAGCGTTGCTACAGTAAAAATGAAGGATTACGGATTCTTTGTTCCTACATCGCTGGAAGGGAAAAAAGTATTGATTGATGGTAAGGTAGAAATGGCAACAACATCAGTAAAGGAGTTGCAGCATTTTGCTGAAGACGCCAAAAAATCACAGGAAGAAATAGATGCGATTACAGAACCTAAGAAGGAAATTAAAATTCTTGCTAACGGTATCAAGGTGATTAAATAAAGAAATTTATACAATAAATTATTGCCGGGTGTTTGTTCTTTCGCGGACAGCCACCCGGTTTTTTTTGTGTTTCACAAAAATAAAAACGCTGTAAACCTTTAATGATTTACAGCTTTTTTTTTGTTCAATTAGTTTTATTTTTTGTTCAAAAGTTCATTGATTGTTTCATCAAAACTTTTTCGGTACATATCATAATGTACTCCTGTTGCCGGTCCGTCATAGCCGCTGTGTATCTTACTTATTTCTCCATTTTTACCTACAAATATTGTAGTAGGAAAAGCATTGATCGTTTCAATCTGCGGCAATGTCTTTTCAGTACGTAAAGAATCAGAGAGCGCCACATCCGCGATAAGAACAGGGTAGGGGATTTCTAATTTTTTTACAAAAGGTGAAAGTGCTTTTTGTGATTCCGCAAAATCGGCAGTTCTTTCATAAGCGATTCCTAAAAACTCAACTCCTTTATCATTATAATTTTTGTAATTCGCCGCGAGGAATCGTGTTTCATCCAAACAATTAGGGCACCACGAGCCAAGCAACTGGATCACCACTACTTTGTTTTTATATCTATCATCGGTGATTGAAACATATTTTCCTTCCATATCCCGAAACTTGAAATTCAGTTTGCCTGCATTGGGTTTTACTTTAATGGTTGATGCTGCTTCCGGCAATGAAGCGTTCGCATTTCTTTCTGCGGTCCATGTTTGACTCCCTTGTTTACCTGAAAATAATTTGCCTCCCGTTAGGTGATTTGCATCATCAATTTTAGCGGTGAAGAGAACGGCATGTGATCCATCAAAAGCAGACAGATAAAGGCTGTCACCCTTTACTATTCCTTCCAGAAAACGATAATCGCCGGATGATAAAAGAAAGGTTCCTGTTAGTTTCGATCCGTTCTGAACAAACTCTCCGACGGATAATGTGGTGTCATTATTCTTACCAACAAAGTTTACTGACCACCTGCCACTCACATCTTGCGCAGGTGTTGCTCCCGCAGGAAATCGTTCGGTGACATTGTAGGTTGCGGTGAACGGCATTGTTTGTATGCGTGGTCCGTAACTCTTTATCCATGAGCCTTCCAGGTCTCCGTTATCCTTAATCTTAGCCTGGAAGCCTGATGCAAAAAATGGTAATTCAATATAAACGGAATCATTTTTGAAAGTGATACTGTCTGCCAATAATCTTTCGCTTCCATTAATTACATAGAGCACTTTTTTATCAAGGCTGTCAGTCACCTGCGCATTAAATACGATCTTCTTTCCATCTTCTCTTAGAAGATTAAATTGGTAGGATCCGTTTTTCAATGCAGGCACTTTATTGGCACAACTCGTCGAAACGATCACCATTAAAATGAATGAAAATACAAACAGGTAGTTTTTAGGGAATAAAGATTTTTTCTTCATAATTGTTTTTAATTTATTTGACATCGAACCATAATTTAGTAGTTAATAAATCAGCACCTTGCGCCGCAACAGCAGCTTTATAATTTGCTCCATTTAATGTTTGCTCCATTCCCGGATAAATAAAACGTACCGGTATTTTTCCATCCAACACTCCCGCCACAGCCGGTGCCAATTCCGGATAATCCAACCTCCGCCATTCTGCAAAAGCTTCCAATCCCTGTCCAAACAACGCGATCCATTTTTGTTCACCGATTGATTTTTTAAAATTAACCAAATCAAACTGAACCAAAGGCTGCGCCAAATAATTTATAACAGCCTCATCACTTACATTATATTGTTTTAGAGATGCTTTTATTGCCTGTAAATATAAATCAGAAGCGCCATCATTTGTAAATCCTCTTGCAGCGGCTTCTGCGCGATCAAAAAGAATTTCGGCGTAGCTGAAAATTACAGCAGGAGCTTGTGCTGCTCTGAAATAATCACCGGGTTTAGATGTCTTCGCAAAACCTAAATTACTGGCATCAGATGTTGTCAATCCATTGGGAACTCCTACATATTGTTGCGGGGTACTTGTTTCTGTTTTAGAAGCAAAGACAGCCAATCTCGGATCGTGTAATTGAAATAATTTATCAACGATTGTTTTGCTGATACGATAATCGTTTCTCGTTTCAAAGCTGGCACTGACAGGATTTTGCTGAGGTGATGACAGGTAATTTAATTGTGCATTTTCCAAATTGCTGCTGATAAAATTGTTTCCTTCAACTGATAATTCTTCCAATACTTGTTTTGCTTTTTCCGGCTCACGATCGGATATCCTTAACGCAATGCGTAAACGAAAAGAATTGGCCAGCTTTTTCCATTTATCAATGTTTCCATTATAGATCACATCACCGGCGATTGATTTTCCTGAAGAATTTAATAATTGACTTGCACTTTTCAGATCATCCAAAAGTCCAAAATAAACGTCTTTTTGTTTGTCAAATTTTGGTGTAATAAATGAGTCAATATTTCCTGCTTCGCTGTAAGGTATGTCTCCATAAGCATCTGTAAGTTGGAGAAAGATCCACGAACGAAGTACGAGCCCAACACCTTTGTAATTCACATTGTTGGCGGCTTCGCCTAAAGAAATTACTTTATTAAGACCTGTGATACTTTGTGAAAAACCTGTTGACCACAAACTATTAAAACTGGTGTTGGAAAAAATGTAGCGGTCTTCTTCTGTGTATTGAATTTTTGCCCAATGCTGTACAAACAGCAAACTTGAATTCATGTTATTGCTTACGCCCCAATAATTATCGGCGGAATTTTTTATTGCAGCAGTCAGCAGATAATCGGGCTGTGCATTTTGAGTTGCATTTGGATTTTTGTTTGTTGTATCCAAATCCTTTGCGCACGCCGACATTAAAATTGACAGCGCAAATAATAGGTATAGTGAGTTCTTTTTCATTGTTGGTAAATTTTAAAATTTAAGATTGATGTTAACGCCATAACTGCGCGTGGTGGGTAATGACAGGCTTTCCAATCCTTGTGCATTGCCTGTGTTGAAAGCTGTTTCCGGATCGATGTGAGGCACGTTTTTAAAGATGAATAAAAGATTACGCCCTATCAATGAAACAGAGGCATCTTCCAAACCTAATTTTTTAATCCATGAATTTGGTAATTGATAGCCGAGTGTTATTTCGCGCAATTTGGCATACGATGCGTCAAAAATATTTGCTTCATCAATGGTCCTGAATGATTTGTAATAAGATTGTGCAGGTAGTATTTTGTTGTTGGCTTTTCCATCTGCGGTTACGCCTTTATAAATGAGTCCATCGTGATAAATTGTTTCACCATTGGGTGTTGATAGTTCTTTCCCAAGTGCAACAGTTCCTTTCGATTTTGTATCGCCGGGATAATAATAAGCCAGCCCGCCCAGTTCTTCGCCTCGTCCGGGTAAAGTTGTGGAGAGCACGCCGGTGTACGTTCCTGTGGCATAAGTTCCGTTATATACCGAGCCGCCAACACTAGCATCTACTAACACAGTCAACCTGATATTTTTATAACTAAATGAATTGGTAATTCCACCTACCCAGTCAGCAGGGTATTTTCCCAGCACTTTTCTTGTTGGATCTTTTTGTGGTATTCCACTTGCGTTTACAACTACCTGACCTGAACTGTCTCTAAGAAATGCAGTGCCGAACAATGTTCCGTAAGGCTGTCCTACAGAGGCTATCACCTGTGCTGATGAGGATCCGATTACATAACTTTCCAGTAAGCCTGCTTTATCCAGTTCTATTACGTTACTTCGGTTCATTGCAAAATTTACATTGACATCCCACGTGAATTCTTTTTGAACTGGCTTTATTCCTAATTGAATTTCAAAACCTTTATTATTGATTTTTCCTGCATTTAAGAGTTTTGATTTAAACCCTGTTGTTGGGCTCACATCTACTCCTAATATCTGGTCATAACTGTTACTGTTGTATGCACTCACATCTATCCTTAGCCGTCTTTTTAAAAGCTCCAGCTCAAGTCCTAATTCTGATGAAGTGGTTGTTTCCGGTTTTAATTCTTTATTCAAATCGATATTGGCCGGTGACAATTGCGGACTGGAACCAAACGGTGCACTAAATAAATAGGTGTTGATTAATTGGTACGGATCTGCTTCTTTACCCACTCTCGAAACACCACCTCTAAGTTTTGCGTAGTTCAAAAATTCACTCTTAATGTCTAATGCTTCCGAAAGAACGAGGCTTCCGTTTATAGATGGATAAAAGAAAGACCTGTTTTTTGCAGGCAGAGTGGATGACCAATCATTTCGTCCTGTAACATTTATATAGGCATAGTTTCTAAATCCGACTTGCCCGGATGCGAATGCACTGTAGGTTTTCAGGAGGCTAAAATAATTTGATGATTGAAGTGGATCGCGGGAATTATTTAGCGAATACAATCCAGCCACAGCCAGCTTCGGCGCAATCTGATCATTCTCTTCGAAGTATTTGGAACGGATATTTCCTCCTCCAAATGCCGACCAGCTAAAATCAGATTGCGTTTTTTTATTGTAATGAAATATGGCTTCTGTATTATTTTCATTTACAGAGAAGGCATCTTCTTCGTAAGATCCGAAAGGTGTTCCATTAGTGCCGTAGGCTACTTTTAATTTTCTGCGATCGTTATAATAATCAGTTCCAGAACTAAAATTTAAATTCAATTCATCTGAAATTTTATAATTGAAACCGACCTTTCCAATTAAGCGATTACGTTTTTGCTCTACCGTATTTTGGTATGCTACGAAGTATGGGTTGCTGTAGTAGCTGTTGTTCCAGTTAAATGTTTTTCCGTCTTCATCCAGGTAGTCTTTTAATTGATTAATATCAACCTGTCGTCCAAACCATGTAAACTGTAACATAGTACTGGTAGCCCTTCTGCCGCCAGAGCCCGGAATATTATCCGCTACATTTTGGTTATAGTTAGCATCGGCAGTGAAGCTTATTTTTGGCGTAAGCCTTAATGTTGTATTTAATGCGAACGCATTTTTTCCCTGCGATGAATTTGGAATTACGCCTGCCTGCGCAAAATTGTTGTAAGAGAACCGGTAGTCTATTTTGTCAGTCGCATCCGCAATGGAAATTCCGTTATTCAACACATAGCCGGTCCTGAAAAAATCACGAACATTGTTTGGGTGCGCTACAAAAGGCACCGGTTCGCCCTTCGAATAAAACTGAGGAATCAACTGGCCATCGAGCCTTGGCCCCCAACTTTCATCGGT
>JBDSHT010000321.1:0-6308 GCA_039918315.1 Ginsengibacter sp.
ATTTGTTTTACTTCTGCCTGCCGCTCTCTGTCACTTCGGCTTTTTACATAAGTCAGGTATTCGTCTATGGATGATTGTTGGTCAGCAGTTGTAATTGATTTTACCAAATCATGCTCTGGCGCCAGCACTAAAAAATCCACTCCAAATATGGTATCTGGACGTGTGGTATAAACTTTAATGGTTTTATTTAAAACTAAGGTTTCTGCAACTGGCCAAGAATGAACAGCATCTTGTTGTTTTGCCTGTAAAGCCTCACCCCCGTCCCCTCTCGCGGAGGAGAGGGGGGAAGACACAGCTAATTCCTTCCTGATTTTTTCAAGAACATTCGAAATGTTATTTTCTACTTCTTCATTAGTAAATCTTATTAATCTAAAACCTAATTCTGTTAAGAATTCTGTTCGCGCCTCATCATATTCTTTTTGATTCGAATCGTTATGATAGCCACCATCTACTTCCACTAACAAGTGTTCATTCAGAAAAGCAAAGTCTATTATAAAACCATCAATCACATGTTGCCTTCGCACCTTTGCATCCAATTTCATATTTCTTAGCTGTTGCCATAGGATATTTTCAGCTTTGGTTTTCTCTTGTCTATTTTCCCGCGAAAGATCTTTTAACTGTGGCCAGAATTTTTTATTAGAGGTCTGAAAAATGCGAGGCTTGTCCCCCTCTCCTTTGTGAGAGGGGTTAGGGGTGAAGCTTTGGTCGCTATTTGGAGAAGTTGTTTCAGGGGTGAAGCCTTTTGCATTATTTGAAATTCCTGCTATTTCAAATTCCATTTCCGCACCCTCACTTCTTCCGATCCAGTTTCTTTGCATTTCCTTCATTGCTTCGCTGAAATTCACTGTTTCCAATCCTTTCAGCAGCCGATCCGCATATTCTGTAATGCGCAAATACCATTGACGCATTTTCTTTTTTTCTACCGGATGCCCGCCGCGTTCACTCACCCCGTTAATCACTTCATCATTGGCCAGCACAGTTCCCAGTGCTTCACACCAATTCACTTCTCCATAAGAGGAAAATGCCAGACGGAAATCCATTAGAATTTCTTGTCGCTTTTTTTCATCAAAAGATTTCCATTGGTCTGAAGAAAAGCTATGAGAAGTGAGCACTGAGCTGTCAGCGGTTCCTGATTCTTCAAAGATCTTTATCAACGTTTCAATGGATTCTGCTTTATCACTTTTATGATTATACCAGCTTTTAAATAGTTGTAAAAATATCCATTGCGTCCAGCGGTAATATTTCGGATCGCTCGTTTTTACTTCCCGGCTCCAGTCATAACAAAACCCGATTTTATCCATCTGGCTTTTGAATGTCGAAATATTTTTTTCTGTCGTAATCACCGGATGCTGTCCTGTTTCCAAAGCATATTGTTCGGCAGGCAAACCAAAACTATCAAAACCCATAGGATGCAACACATTAAAGCCTTTTAGCCTCTTATACCGCGCGCAAATATCGCTGGCGATATAGCCTAACGGATGACCTACATGCAAGCCCGCGCCACTGGGATATGGAAACATATCCAACACATAATATTTTGGTTTTGGCGAATCGTTGCTCACTTTATAAATTCCTGATTCCTTCCAGTCCTTCTGCCATTTGTTTTCTATTTCCCTAAAATTATATTCCATACTTTTTATTATTCTGTATTTAGCACCATAATACCATTTCGGTTTACCCGGAATTTCAATGCTTTGCTTATGTGAAAGAAATGTTATTGATTCTATATTCTCAATTACTAATGCCCGTTGTAAATTACATTAGCAATTAATGGAAGAGGCAAAAATACTAAACCTGTACAAAAAGAATTATTTTTGAATTCCTGCAAATACAAGTTTACTTAAAACCATTTTTTTATCATGGCCCAATTCGGAAAATCATCTACCAAACGCGGTAAGCCCTCTTATGTGTATGCTATTATTGGTGTGTCACTGGTGTTGTTTTTATTTGGTATCGTTGGATGGATATTTTTAAATATTCAAAAAACCGGTGATTATTTTAAAGAAAACATTCAGCTTCATGCCTATATCTATCGTACCGCCAAACCTGACCAGATAGACTCTCTTAAGAAATATATTGAAGGTTTGCCTTATGCAAAAAGTGTAGATTATATCACCAAGGAGATGGCGATTGAAAAGTATAATTCGGAAAATGATACACTTTGGAAAACGTTGGCGATTAGTAACCCACTTCCCGAAAGCATAGATTTTTATGTGAAAGCCGATTTCGTAGATAAGGACAGTCTTGCCGTTTTAGAGCATAATTTATTGAGTATTTTCCCAACTACTGTTTCAGATTTTCAAACACCAAAAGCTACAGTGGCCAGCGTGAGCCAGTTTGTGAAAACCACTACGCTTGTGCTTTTGATTGTGGCTATTATTTTGTCGCTGCTCGTAATTGTCTCCATTGATAACACGATTCGTCTTGCAATGTACAGTAACCGATTCATTATAAAAACCATGCAAATGGTGGGCGCAACCAGAGGTTTCATTACAAGACCACTTGCAGGCCGTGCTGTTATAAATGGGATCATTGCTTCCGCCATCGCCATTGCTTTGATGATAGGCTTTATATCGCTTTCAGAAAAATTTATTCCCTACCTGAAAGCATTGCATGATACCACTAATATGATGTTGATATTTTCTGGAATTGTTATTTTAGGAATATCCATTACCGTTTTAAGTACCTACCGTTCCGCTTTAAAATATTTAAAGATGAAACTGGATGAACTCTATTAGAGTGATGTATTATTTTGTAACATTGCACCTTAATAAAATAACATGAATACCAACAAGAATAAAACTGTTCCAAAACATACTACCCTAGCAACTTCGGAAGACAACCAATTGTTTACAAAAGAAAATTACAAATGGATGTTGATTGGCCTCGTGGTTATGATCATTGGCTTTTTTTTGATGGCCGGAGGCAAAAGTGCTGATCCCAATGTATTTAACGATAGCGAAATCTATGGTTTTAGAAGAATTACTTTAGCGCCTATCGTTATAGTAGCAGGCCTTATCATTGAGATATTTGCTATCATGAAGAAGAAAAGCCACTAAAAATATTTCTCCATTTTTTCAATCTTAATTTGTGCATTGCTTTCCATTCGCCATTGCAGGAACACTGTTGCAAAATAGAAAATAAATAATTTACCGATGACCATAGTTGAGTCTATCATCATTGCTGTTGTAGAAGGATTAACAGAGTTTATTCCAATTTCTTCAACCGGGCACATGATCATTGCCGGTAAAATATTATCAGTTCCTGAAGATGAATTCACAAAACTTTTTACCATCGCAATTCAATTGGGAGCCATACTGGCTGTAGTAGTTTTGTACTGGAAGAAATTTTTCGATTTCTCAAATTGGAATTTTTATCTGAAGCTTATTGTCGGTGTGATACCAGCTATTATCCTGGGTCTTTTATTTTCCGATAAAATAGATGAGCTGCTGGAAAGCACAACCACCGTAGCTCTTGCACTTTTGCTGGGTGGTGTCGTCCTGATTTTTATTGATAAATATTTTAAAAATCCGGTTATCCAATCTGAAAAGCAAATCACTTTTACCAGTTCTTTTATTATTGGCGTTTGGCAATGCATTGCCATGATTCCGGGAGTGAGCAGAAGTGCAGCTTCGATCATTGGCGGTATGCAACAAAAATTAACGAGAAGCGCTGCGGCAGAATTTTCTTTTTTTCTGGCGGTGCCTACAATGCTTGCTGCCACCGGTTATAAACTTTTAAAATTTTATTTAGATAAAGGATCTTTTTCCGGCGAAGAAATTAAACTACTCGCCATCGGCAATATCGTAGCCTTTGTAGTTGCCTTACTGGCTATCAAGTTTTTTATAGAATTTTTAAAGAAGCACGGCTTCAGAGTTTGGGGAATTTACCGTGTAGTGCTTGGCACCATTCTTTTAATACTGATTTTTACGGGCCATCTAAATCCCTGATTTCTTCTACCCTTTTATTAAATGTGTTAACAAGCCATCTCTTAATTTTGGCTCGAACCACGTACTCTTCGGAGGCATCACATTTCCTGTGTCGGCAATATCAAAAAGTTGATTAATAGTTACAGGGAAAATACTAAAGGCAACCGCCATTTCACCCGAATCCACTCGCCTCTCCAATTCTGCCATACCTCTTATTCCACCTACAAAATCTATCCTTGTATCGGTACGCTGGTCTTTAATTCCAAGAACTGGTTCTAACAAATTATTTTGAAGAATGGATATATCCAGTATCCCAATCGGGTCGTGAGCAAAAGTACCATCAAGTGCTGTAAGCTTGTACCATTGGCCATTTGCATACATTCCAAAATGATGAGGGGCATTGGGTTTGTAAGCTTCAGAAACTTTGTCCAAAGAAAAATGATTATTCAGTTTACCCAAAAACTCATCATTCGAAAATCCGTTCAGATCTTTAACCACACGATTGTAATCCAAAATTTCCAATTGGCTTTGCGGAAAAAGCGTAGTGAGAAAATGACCTGCTTCTTCGTTGTCCATTATTTGATCACTCACTTTTGCAGCCGAGGCTGCCCTGTGATGACCGTCTGCAATGTAGGTGCAATCAACTTCTGTTTTAAATATCTCAGTAATGCGGTCAATTAATTTTTCATCACTTATCACCCAAACTGTATGCTGAATTAAATCCTCTGCAGCAAAATTATACACCGGGCTTTTATCTGTCTTCCACTTTTCTAAAATATCGTTTAATTCAGTCACATCGCGCATTGCCAGGAAAACATTTCCAGTTTGTGCGCCAGTTATTTTTATATGATTGATACGGTCTAATTCTTTTTCCGGTCTCGTAAACTCATGCTTTTTTATTAAACCCTTTTCATAATCTGAAACCGAACTGCAACACACCAAACCTGTTTGCGATCTTTCATTCATCGTCAGCTCGTAAATATAATAGCAAGGTTTACTCTCAGAAAAAAGTACAGGTCTGCTCATAAAAGCATCCAGATTCTCTTTTGCTTTTTCATATACTTCAGGGCTATGAACATCAGTACTTACCGGCAAATCAATTTCGCTTTTTGTTATATGCAGGAAAGAATAAGGATTTCCTTCAGCTTCTACTTTAGCTTCTTTGCTGCTAAGTACATCGTAAGGGCGGCTCGCTACCTGCCGTGCAAATTGAGGCTCAGGCCTTAATGCTTTGAATGGAGAAATAGAAATCATGTGTATCAATTTTTTGCCTCCCAGGCAATATACTTTTTGTAGGGGCTGCAAATATAATCATTCAGAGATGATAATTCCCGCTGAGAATAATTTGCATTTGCTTGTTTAAATTAAAATCAATTTTATATCAAAAACCGCAACCGTATTGAATTGTATCTAAAAAAACGAACAACCAAATTTTGTATCATTAAAGAGTTTTCTCAAATTCTTCCATTTTTTCAATCAGGTAATTAAGACTGCTAACCGGCAGTGCATTATACAATGAAACGCGGAAACCACCGGAAAGCCTGTGGCCTTTAATTCCATAAATGCTATTTTGAGTGGCAAAGTCAAGAAAGCTTTTTTCCAAATCTTTATCTTCCATTACAAAACAAACATTCATTGTACTACGATCTTCTTTTTCTACTGTTCCTCTAAATATTTTACTGTTGTCAATCGCGTTGTAAAGCGATGTCGCTTTCTCTGTATTAATTTTCTCTATTGCGGAAACTCCACCCATTTGTTTTAGCCATCTCAATGTCAACATTGAAACATAAATAGCAAAAACAGGAGGAGTATTCAACATGCTTTTTTGTTCGATGTGGTTTCTGTAATCCATTATTCCGGGGATCGGGCGCTTGATCTTTCCCAAAATATTTTTATTGACAACCACCATCGTAGTTCCCGCTGCGCCCACGTTTTTTTGTGCGCCTGCGTATATAATACCGAAGGAATTAAAATCCATTGTCCGGCTCATAATATCGCTTGACATATCTGCAACCAGTGTCACATTTGAATCTGGAATATGATGATACTGAGTGCCGAAAATGGTGTTGTTGGTTGTGATATGTAAATAGCTGGTATTAGTAGAAACCTGTAAATTTTTGGGAATGTAATTATAGTTTTTGTCTTTGGAAGAGCAGACTACATCTACATTTCCAAACAGGCGTGCTTCCTTTATAGCTTTAGTACTCCACACACCTGTATCAGCAATAGCAACGGTTTCGCCATCATCCAATAGGTTCATTGGGATTTGCATAAACTGAACAGTAGCCCCGCCCTGCAAATACAAAACTTCATGGTCATCATCCAACTGCATTAATTCTTTGGCCAACGATCTTGCTTCTTCAATAACGTTTTCAAAAA
>JBDSHT010000322.1:0-4365 GCA_039918315.1 Ginsengibacter sp.
AGCAAGAATGTGCCTGAGCCATACGACCGGGCTCCCGAATGTAAGATGGCTTCATCCTACGACAGGAGTGGAAGATACGCTTGGTGTAATTAGAATTTATTTTACTCCGGGAACCCGATATGCCTACTCCGGCGAGGGTTTAAAACTGTTACAAGTAGTTGAAGAGGAAATTACTAAAAAGACAACTGAAGAACTTGCCATAGAGAAAGTATTTACGCCACTTGCAATGACACGAACCGGTTATATATGGCATTCAAACTTTGACAATAATTTTGCTATAGGTCATTTGGAAAATGGAGTTCTTAATCCAAAAAAGAAAAGAACAGTAGCGGTTGCATCGGGCTCTTTAGTTACCACCATTGCTGATTATTCAAGGTTTATTGAAAATGTAATGCAACAAAAAGGGTTCAATAAAAAATGGTACAAAGAAAAGTTTTCACCACAAATTGAGATTGATTCTAAAACTCAATTCCCAACAATAACCAACGAAACTACAGAGGAGAATAAAAACATTCACTTGTCGTATGGATTAGGGTGGGGGCTTTTAAAATGTAAATATGGAAGAGCATTTTTTAAAGAAGGGCATGATGATGCGTGGAGAAATTATAACATCAATTTTATCGACAAAGGAATTTCAATAATCATAATGACCAACAGTGCAAATGGGGAATTGATATTTAAAGAACTTTTAGAAAAGCTAATTGGAGACACTTTTACTCCATGGAAATGGGAAGGATATTTTCCGTATGATTATAAACCTTAACCTTACCCAGGGTACATTTAAAGCTAAACTGAGGTTTGGTGTGTTCACGAAATTTTCTGCCAGCGTCCATGTAAATATCTAACCCAATGTTAGTGTCGGCATGAAACTTATCAACATGAACGGGCGCAAACTCTGCCTTAGCCGAGTCGCTTGAAAGGAACACTAGTCATGATAAACTTATGTTCCAATCCGTTCACCTAAGAGAGGCCTCCACTGATAGAAGTTGGTGTGATAAAATAAATTCCATTAAGGTTTTGCAATTCTTATTTTTACAGAGATTGGAAGAGAGTAAAATAAAAATACGTATTCTAAGAGGTCAAGCCTTTTTGGATTAGTCGGCCGGGAAGAAAAAACATTAGCAACAAAAAAATATTGGTAACCAAATCAATAGTTCGATCTTGTTCCTTTATAAATAAACAAACGAATCCCAAATGAATCTTGAAGAAATCAGGTCACTATTTCCAGTAACCAAAGAAGCTATTTTTCTTAACAACGCATCACAAGCACCACTGAATACTTTGGTACATGAAAGGCTCCGGGAATATCTAAAAACAGAATTAAATCCTGTGGGCAAAAAAGATTTTGACCGTAATACTATTCGTGTGTTACTCGCTAAACTATTGGGAGGCACTGCGGAAGAATATGCTTTGATAACCAGTACGGGCGTGGGTATGGGCATTGTATCTCAGGGCATCAATTTTAAAAAAGGTGACAATGTGATTATCCCTGAAAAGGAGCATATGAATAATATTTTTCCCTGGTTACAATTAGAAAAGAAAGGCGTAGAGGTTCGGTTTGCAAAACTCAATGCGGATAATAGTTTTGATCCGGAAGCCATCGAAAAGTTAATCGATCAAAATACGCGCGTGGTGGCAATGGCTGCCGTGCGATACAATACCGGCTTCAGGCCCAATCTTTCTGCCATTGGGAAAATAGCCCATGAGCACGGTGCTTTATTTGTAGTGGACGCGGCGCAGGCTGCTGGTATGATTCCGATCAATGTTGAGAAAGATGAAATTGATGTGTTGACGGGCTGTGGTTTTAAATGGCTGCTTGGAATGTACGGAACCGGTTATTTATATGTCAGTAAGAGAGTTTTAAAAATGATTGACTCTGTGTTACCGGGCATGTTCGCTGCGGAAAACCATAATGACAAACTCGCTTATTATGATGACTCCCGAAAATATGAGACAGGCACCATCGCCTACTCTCTTTTTACCGCATGGACTGCAGGACTTGAATTAGTTTTAAAAGTAGGAGTCGAAACTATCTATGAAAGGGCATTAGAGAATACAGATCTTTTGATCGATGGACTAAAAGAGAAAGGCTACCATTTGGTATCGCCTACAAAAAAACGAGAAGAGAAAACAGCTATCGTTCATTTTAATACAGGTGTATTTGACACTACAAAAGCGCTTCACAAAAAGCTGACTGACAATAAAGTGCTGACGACATTACAAGTAGAAAATATTAGAGTGAGCCCCAATTTTTTTAATACAAAAGAGGAAATTAAAATGTTTCTTGATTTGGTGTAAAGGCGAATTAGCTCCAGTCAGCAAGACCCAAACCAGGGAGGATTTTATAAATATTAAACCAGTGCTTTTTTGCATTTTACTTTCCAATATTGGATTAGAAGCTTACACTTATTGAAATCAGTTTATTTAAAGGAAAAAGTATTGAACCAAAAAACAAGATCGCCCAACTTTTTTTTGACCGCTTGATAAAAGAATTAAGTATCTCTCCAAAAGATCTGGAAATAACTATTTTTGAAACACCAATGCACAATTGGAACATACGTGGAAAAAGTACAGACGACCTTATTCTAAATTTCAAAGTGAATGTTTAACAAGAAATAAATTTTAAAATACAACAGCACAAAGCCGTGAAATGTATGCAGAAAACTGTCTCCAAAACTCAACAAATAAAAATCTTATGAAGAAATTAGTAATGGTAGTTTTTGTACTAATCCTGGCAACAAAAAATTACGCCCAGGATATTATCATCAGGGATATAAATATCATCCCGATGACATCTGACACATTGATTGCTAACAAAAGTGTGCTGATCAGACACGGAAAAATTATGGCAATAGAAGATTATAAAACGTTACCTAAAAATAAACAAACAAAGATCATAAATGGAAAAGGGAAATACCTGATGCCGGGTTTGGCAGACATGCACGTACATCTTCCTGAAGAGAACAAAATTGAAAAATTATTGCTGGCAAATATTGCTGCGGGTATCACCCAAATTCGGATAATGAACAGTGTGGATCCTCAATTGGAGATCAGAGAAAGATTAAGCAAAAAGGAACAACTGATAAGTCCTAATATTCATTATAGTCACCTTATCACCAGCAGCGAAACCTTTACTGAACCTGAGGCAGAACTGCTAATGCAGCAATTAATCAAAGAAAAAATAACCTTCATAAAGCTTTTAAGTTTATCTGATGAAACCACTTTTGATAATCTCACAGAAGCTGCCAATAAAAACAACGTCACCATTTGCGGTCATTATCCGCTTTACAAAAAGGACGGCAAATCGGTGGCGGTAGATATTGAAAAAACAATAAAAAGTAATTACAAAAGCATTGAACATTTAGCGGGATATACGTGGTTGCAAAACGAAGATCAGCTCGATAAAGCAATTCAATTAACCAAAGAATATAACATCTATAATTGCCCGACTATGGACTGGCACATAATGGTCAATAACATGCAATATCCTGCTGACTACAAGAAAAGAATCAGCTATCAATTTCTACCAAAAAAAATGACACGGGACTGGGAAAGTGAATATGCAGCTTTTGTAGAAAAAGCTGGTGGAAAAGAAAAAGTAATTGCATCAAGAGACAAAAGCAAGGCAAGCTTTGATCTAAAATTAAAAGTGCTAAAAAAGCTGTACGATAACGATTGTTTATTATTGGTGGGATCAGATCCTGGTAATACTTTGCAGGCAAATGGGTTTAATGTTTACGAGGAAATGATTGATTGGAGCGATGCCGGAATAGATAATTATACCATACTGAAATCAGCAACAGTAAACCCTTCACGATTTTTCAATGAGAGTGATAAATGGGGTACCATTGAATCAGGCAAAAATGCTGACATTATTATTCTCGAAAAAAATCCTTTGACAGACATAAAGAATATTACGAGTATCAAGATAACAATGGCAGGAACAAAAATGTATAACAACAATGAGTTGATAAAAGAATTGTAACGATTTAGTGATAGCAGAAAAAAATCGCAAAAAAATTAGTGCACCATATTTTTTATCAAAGAAATCGTTTGTGATTGATTGGCTTCCAGGCCTTCTTTTTGAAAAGCGAGCCTGCCATTTTTATCTAAAACAGAAATGATATTACTGTGCGAGAAATTGCCTTCGCCATCTTTTTCAAATTGCACATTTAATAAAACAGAAAGGGTTCTCACGGCATCTTCACTGCCATGCAGCAATGTCCAGTTATCACCAAGACCTTGTTCTTGTGCAAATTTTTTCAATTGTGCAGGAGTATCTCTGTCCGCATCAAAACTTACGAGAACAAAATTGATGTTTCCTTTTTCTTGTTTCAGACTGTCTTCAATATTTTTAATATCAGC
>JBDSHT010000323.1:0-8961 GCA_039918315.1 Ginsengibacter sp.
AATGAAACAATATGTTCAGCCTCTTCGTTCGATTCAAAGATTGCACCTTTAAGTGCTTGTTCAAGATAGGCAACCATGTATCGGGTATAGCCTCCAAATATTTCATCACCACCCTGACCTCCTAAAACTACTTTCACATGCTGCGATGCAAATTTTGAAACAATATATTGTGGAAACAAGCCTGGCCCGGCAACTGGTTCATCAAGGTGATAAATTAATTTGGGCATCAGATCAATGAACTCATCTTCCGTTGGGAAGATTTCATAAAGTTCAGCACCTGCAGCTTTGGCCGCTATTCTAGCATATTGTAATTCATTAAATTCAGGACCTTCTTTAAAGGCTCCGCTAAAGGATTTTATAGGTTTATTCAAAATCCTGGAAGCCATAATGGTAACTAACGAAGAATCAATTCCTCCACTTAAATAAGTACCAACAGGCACATCGCTTCTTAACTGCTGTGAAATTGTTTCTTCGAGGATTTCTCTAAGTTTTTCAATAAAATATTCTTCTTTATGAAATTGATCTACCTTAAAATTAGGTTCCCAATATTTTACAACTTTCTGTTTATAAGAATTTAAATCGATGGAAATAAAATGCCCGGGAGGAATTTTAGATATATTTTTAAACATGGTACTCTCGCCCATCACAAACTGGAAGGTGAGGTATTCGTATAAGTTTACAGTATCCGGAATCGCTTCTACTTTAGGATGCGCCAGCAATGCTTTAATCTCGCTACCAAAGATGATACATTCATCATCTGTGTACCAATATAGTGGCTTAATTCCAAAATGATCACGTGCTACAAAGAATCTGTTTTTGTTTTTATCGTAAATAATAAAAGCAAACATTCCGTTAAGCTGATTCACAAAATCATCGCCATATTCTGCATACAAATGCAGTATCACTTCTGTATCAGATGAGGTATGAAAGGAATGACCTTTCTTCTTAAGGGTTTCTCTTAATTCAATGTAGTTGTAGATTTCGCCGTTGAATATAATTATGCAATTATCGAAGGTCATTGGCTGCTGACCGGTAGAAATATCAATGATGGAAAGGCGCTTATGAAAAAATCCAATGGGTCCGTCCACTAACATGCCATTAGCATCAGGTCCACGATGATGAATGGTATTTGCCATTCTTTCAAGAAGACTGCTATCAACACCGTTGCCGGTTTTATTTATAATACTTACAATACCACACATAATGCGTTCTATGATACAGGAAATTTAATGAATTTGGGAAAGTACTTTCCCGGTATTTCCTAACGTTATTTTACTCTTATTATTATATGGTTTACTCTTAATATCATATCTATTTATAAATATCATTTTAAGACTCTACTACTATTTTCAAATTTTTTAAATTATCTAAAATTGGCGTTATCGCTTGCTCTATAAACATTTTATGTAGTAACTGCGTTGATAAAATTCCAGCAAGCGCCATCTGATCTATTTCTGAAACATTTTTATTATTTTTTATTTTATCAACCAACATTTTTACTTTTTTGGGATTAAAAATGCCAGTTCTTTTTACAGCAACTTCTGTCAGGATTTCTGAAAGATATTCCGGAGAATTTTTATCAAAAAAACTACCTGCAATTGGAGCCCGATAAGGTTGTTTTGATCTGTTTGTTATTGACGATGGTATTCTACCGTCACTCATTTTTTTCAACAAAAATTTTTCATTGAGGCAATTCAATTTATAGTTGTCTTTTAACTTCCCACAAAACTCAATCACACGATAGTCAAGAAATGGATATCGGCCCTCCACTGAATTTGCCATTGCCATTCTGTCCCCCTGTGATGATAACAAATAACCTGACATAAAAATGGATGCCTCCAGGTATTGAGATTTTGCCAGATCGCTCCATTCCGTATAATTCTCCGGAAGACTTTGACACAACTTTTCATTGGGATCATAATCTTTTAATTTTTCTGAAATATCATCTGAAAAAAAAGAACGGATACGGGAAGTATTGTGCCAGCGAAGTAAATGAGAATAAAGTGGATCCTTTGTTTCTGAAAGTTTATAACCAAAAAACATTTTGGCGGCCATACCATTCGCTTCTTTAAGCATGGGAAGGTATGGGTATAGTCTCGACAATAATTTCGGCCTGATGGTGGAGTTTGGTTGGCTGGCCCAAAACCTCCTGATTTTTGCTTCTTTAAAAATATTGTAGCCTCCCAAAATTTCATCAGCTCCTTCTCCGGTAATTACCACTTTTATATTTTTTTCCCGCACCTTTTTTGAAAGAAGATACATGGGCGTAGGAGCCGTTCTTAAAATTGGAAATTCGGAATGCCAAATCGTATTTGAAAATTGTTCTGCTATTTCAGATGACGCGCATTTAAAAGCAGTATGATTGGTATTGAAATATTTTGAGGCTTCCAATTGGTAAGCGGTTTCGTCAAATGCCTTATCCTCAAAGCCAATAGAAAATGTATTTAAAATTTCAGGATTGATTTCATGAACCAATGAGGTGGTAACGCTGGAATCAAGGCCACCACTCAAATAGGCGCCGACAGGTACATCTGCTTTCAATCTTATTTTTACTGCATCTTTTAGAAGATCATGAAATTCTTCAACCGTGACTGCCATACTCCGGTTCATGGAATCATTGTCTATAGAAAAATCATGACTCCAGTATTTTTCTATTTTAACTTCTGAATCCTTCACACGCATGTAATGTCCGGGTGGCAATTCATAAATATTCTCAAAAGGAGTATTAGGAGAAAGAGTAGTCCAATAAGTGAATACTTGTGCAAGACTCTGTGGGCTGAGTGCTTTGTCTATCAATCCCAGTGTGAAGAGGCCTTTTATTTCTGAGCAAAATGCGAATGCACCTTTATTTGCCCAGTAAAATAATGGCCGGATTCCTACGCGGTCCCGGGCAAAAAAAAGTTCTTTGTTTTTTTTATTCCAAATACAAAAAGAAAATTGTCCATTGAAATAAGTAAGACATTTTTCACCAAATAAAGCAAACATTTGCACCACTACTTCTGTATCACAATGCGTTTTTAAAACGATTCCTTTCTCTTCAATTTTACGCCTCAGTTCTTCATAATTAAAAATCTCTCCATTATATACAATCCAAAAATTTTCTGATGCATCAGACATCGGCTGCTGACCCGAATTAATATCAATAATGCTTAACCTCACATTCCCTAAGCCAATATTTTCACCGAGGTAGATACCGCTTTCGTCAGGGCCTCTGTGCCGAATGACGGAGAGCATTCCCTTTACACTTTGCTCTTTGGAGGGCTCGGTGCTGGAGTGATAATTATAAATTCCTGCTATACCGCACATAGGTTAGGAGGTGAGAGAAAGTTTATTTTCAACAAATTGAGCAATCGCATTGATCGATTCAAAATTATCTTCCAACAATTCTGAATCTTTTGCTTTGAACGCAAATGTTTCCTCTATGAAACCGATTAGCATTATAAATCCCATGGAATCAAATATTCCTTCTACAAAAATCAATGATTCATCTTTGACCTGTGACGGATCAGCGTATGACGTTTCAACGATGTAGTCTCTGATCTTTTTTTTAATTTCAATACTAGTTTCCATAATATTTAATTCTTAACAGGGATAGGGGGTAATGACTTTAATTCGAACTATTTCTCAAAACGGCGAAAGTATTGTAAATCCTGATAAAATCGGAATAAATATCCGGATAATACAACCTAAGTTGTCTTTCATTTGGATACAATACATTTGCAAAAAATATATCAAGTATGGGTCTGTTGTTTTACGGATGTTTATTTTTCCTGCTGGCCCTGGTCTCTTATTATTTAGTCAAAAAACAATTCCAGGTTTACGTTTTATTCTTTTCCAGCATCATTTTTATCGCATCATTGTCTATAAACGTGGCAATATTTTCAATGTTGTTCACGGTGCTAAATTATTTTCTGGGATTATTGATGGAGAAGTACCGAGGCAAACCTGAATTGAAACTCAAAGTATTTTGGTTTAGTATTTTTTTGGATGTTGCGATTTTGGCTTTTTTCAAATATTTTAATTTTTTCATCGACGATCTTTCCTTGTCATTATTTTCTTCGGGTGTGTATTCCAAAGTTCCATTCCATTCCTTAATGATTCCCCTGGGAATTTCTTACTATACTTTCCAAACCCTGGGCTATTTAATTCGTGTTAGCAGAGGGAATGAGAAGGCTGAACATAATTTTGCAGCTTTCGCTACTTACCTGTTATTCTTTCCGAAATTTTTATCGGGTCCTGTTTCACGATCAAATCATCTTTTGCCGCAAATAAACCAACCCGTAAAATTTGAGCGGAATAATATTGAAGCAGGAGCACAATTATTTTTATGGGGATTATTTAAAAAAGTTGTTATTGCAGATAATTTATATGGCCCTGTAACCCAGGTATACAGCAATGTGCACGATTATTCAGGAACTGCGCTTATCATTGTTTTGCTTGTGCAAATTATTTATATTTATTTCGATTTCTCTGGTTATACCGATATGGCCCTTGGCCTTGCAAAAATGTTTGGCATAAATCTTATTGACAATTTCAACCGGCCACTTCTTGCAAAAAGCATTTCTGAATTTTGGCGCAGATGGCATATTTCATTATCATCCTGGTGCAATGATTTTATTTATAATCCTTTTATAATAAAGTATAGAAGGTTTGGAAATCGTGCTGTCATCGCCGGAATTTTTGTTACTTTTTTTATTGTTGGAATATGGCACGGTGCTAATCTGACTTTTGTAATACTGGGTCTTCTGCAAGGTGCCGCTATTGTCTATGAGTTTTATACAAAAAAATACAGGTTAAAATATGCTGCCCGCTTTTCAAAAAGTACCGTCAATGCTGTCAGCCGAATAATTGTTTTTCTATTTATGACGATGTCTATGGTTTTTTTCTTTTCCAATTCCGTTAGCGAAGCTTGGTATTTTCTCACTCATTTATTTTCCGGTTTCCGGTTTAATCTTAAAGAATTTGATTTCATAAACCAACAACCACAATTTGCTTTTGCTCTTTGTGTTTTTATCGTCTTGTTCATTTTTGAGATGTTAAATGAAAAAGGGAAAAACCTGCAGGCAAGCTTTTTGAAGCAGCCTTTGTGGGTTCGTTGGGCAGGGTATTTTTCGTGTATGCTTTTGGTTTATGTCTTCTATTCGGGGGTAGAGACATTCTACTACATGAGATTCTAGGAAAGGAACAAATTTTTTCAATAAATGTTTAAGTTTTTTCTATTCTTTTTTGTGCAAGGATTACCCGGATATTCCCCTCATGATCCGACATTGATTTCACATTGGAATATTTGGTTGAGTCATTACACAAACGTAAAATGAATTCTCCCTGGCCTACTCCTACTTCAAATAAAAGTGACCCGCCTTCCTTCAAAAAGCGCGGGGCTTCCAACAATAATGATTGAATTATTTTGGTGCCAAACATTCCACCATCAAAAGCCAAAGCAGGTTCATGAGATGCAATCTCTGCATTCATCTTAGTTACCTTAGAACTAGAAATGTAAGGAGGATTACAAACAATCAAATCAGTGTTTAAATAATGTTCTTCATTTTCAAAAGCAGAGAACATATCGCCCTGAAAAGCCATTACTCTTTTGTTCAAATTCAGGAAAGCAATATTGTCTTTTGTTAGAGCAACCGCGTCGTCGGAAAGATCGGTAGCGAATACCACAGCGTTTGTGTTTAACGAAGCCAATGCCAGTGCTAAGTTTCCCGAACCACAACAAATATCCATTACACGAACTCTTTTAATTTTTTCTGAAATCTGTCGGGAAATTTCAAGAGCTTTCTCCCCCAATATTTCTGTTTCCTTTCTTGGTATCAATGCCCTGCTGTCAGATAATAATTCGACTCCCATAAAGTTTTGCCGCCTGGTGATATGAGCCAATGGAATATTTTTTAATCTTTGTTTTATCAACTCGTGCAAAGCTGTTATTTGTTCCTCTGTTAATTCCGGCAATGGATGTTTGGCGGCTTCTTCCGCTGATTTTGGAGAACCATAAGCAGCAAACCAGCAAGCATTGATTGTTGAATCAATTGTTTCTTCTGGTTTATCATTCAAGAAATGAATACTCTCATTCAATTGTATTTTCAACTCGTCAAGAAGTTTAGTAATATTCATTTTATTTTTTTATCCAAAGGAAAAAAATCATACTAATCAGCATTTAGATTTACCAATGCAGCGTCAATTAAAATGTTGGTTTTTGAGTAGGTATTTTTTCTTATAATATTTCCTTCCTGTAAATAAAGCACATCAACACCCTTTCTTACTTCATGCTTACCTAAATGTTTTTTTTCAAGAGATAGCCATTCCAGTTGCCAGGTGAAAGTCATCTTCTGTTGTTGCTCATCAATAAAAAAATCTTCCTGTATAAATTTAAAATTACCGTGCCGTAAAAACCAGGGAGCCCAGGATTTTGCCAGTGAACTTTTACCGGAAACCGTGTTGCCATTCCAGTTTTGAAACACAACATTTTCGTGCATGAATTCCATTACTCCATCTAAGTCGTGTGCATTCCACGCAATTACCCAGGTGTCAAATTTTTTTAAAATTTCCGCTCTTGGTAGATTCATTCAATTCCTATTTTCTTCAATTCTTTTTTATCAATTTTTCCATTAGAGCTTTTGGGCATTTCCTTCATGAAAATTACTTTTTGTGGAATCATAAACGACTCTAAATGATTCATACATTCTCTTTGAATTTCTTTTTCTGTCAAATTAATATTTTCATGCGTGGTGATGAAAGCATGAATAGATTCCCCCATGATAACATCTGGCGTACCTAGAACGGCAACATCTTTTACACCGTTAATTCTGTAAATAACATTTTCAATTTCAGCCGGACTTACTTTCTCTCCCCTTGTTTTTATGATGTCGTCATTTCTTCCTAAGAAATATAGATCACCGTCTTCATCCATTTTGAACCAATCATTGGAACATAGAATTCTTTCACCCGGAAGGCTTCCTTCTTTTAACATCGCACGTGTTTGATCTTCCTGGTTTAGGTAGCCCAACATTACATGCGGTCCGCGAATGTGTAAAATTCCGGGTTCGCCAACGGGCACTGGTTTTCCTTCGGGAGATAAAAGGAAGACCTCAGTTCCAGGGATGGCTTTCCCAACGGAAGTTGGTTTGATGTCTATTAATTCTGGTTCTAGATAGCAAACCCTTTTGCATTCCGTTAGACCATACATTTTAAAAATAAGTGCCTTTGGAAATATTTTCTGTAAATCCGGAATAAAATCTGCAGGTAATAATGCAGCGGTGTTTGTAATTTTTTTTATGCAATCAAAAGAGATTCCTTCGGCTTTGCTCGACGCTATCATCATTGCATAAACAGTAGGCACTCCCGGGAAAACTGTGGGTTGGTATTTTCTGATATTTTTATAAATAGACGCAGTGAAAATAAAAGATTGTTCCACAATTAAAGTGCCGCCAATCGTTACTGACATTATCAATTGGTACAATCCATAATCGAAAGCAAGAGGCAACAACAACATGATTCGGTCTTCTTCTGAAAGGCGCAAGTATTCTACCAAACTCCAGGACGTAAAGACCATAGCCTGGTGGGTCATCATTACACCTTTTGGAAATCCTGTACTGCCTGATGTGTAAATCAAAGCTGCGAGGTCGGTTGGTATAATTATCGGCAAAGTGGTCGCCCGATGTTCTTTTGAAATAGCGTTTTCAAAAGTATCCATCTCAACGTGTGCATATTTTTTTATCAGGGAAGCATCACCGGAAATAATTAATCTTTCTAATTTTTGTGTACCCGCTAATGTGTTTGAAAGTTCGTTTTTCAGTGCCTGCGTTGAGATCAGTATTTTAGAAGAGGAGTCGTTTAAAATGTATAGTAATTTATCAGATTTAGTTTGTGGATTTATAATTAAAAAGACAGCACCTGAAAGTGTGGCTCCATAAATAGAAACAATACATTGCCAGGAATTGTCCATATAGATCGCTACCCGATCTCCTCTTTTAATTCCTGCATTTACCAAATAATGTGAAAGGCTTTCTGCACTATCTTTCAACTGCTCGTAGGAGTATTCAACATCTTTGGAAATCACAGCGATTTTTGAGGGATACTTCCGAGTGGAAAAAATTAATGCCTCTCCTAGCAGGCGTTGCGGAATAGAAATCATTTGGGGTAAATACTAAATGGGTTGATTAAAAAAATCAGGAATATGGAATTATAATTACTAAAGGGTTTTTAAACTAAGTGCCTTATTTAAAAATTATTTATAGGGGCCATTCTTAAATATTCCGTCGCCGTTTGCTTCCTGCTGAAATTTTTATAAATGGATTGAATTTCGTTTTCAGTTTTACCTGTAGTTTGGCTTACCTCCAATGGGCTATAACCGTTTTCAAATCCAAACCAAATTAAATCCATTTCATGAAATGGTAATTGAAAAAAGAATTCCTGTTGAGTTTGTTCAGCAGAATAAGTGTCAGAGGTGGGCGTGCGATCAATGATTTTTCGTGGGATATTTAAATATTCAGCAAGTTGATACACCTGGGTTTTATAAAGATTGGCGATGGGTAAAATGTCCGCTCCGCCGTCACCGTATTTTACAAAAAATCCTTGTTCAACTTCATGTTTATTAGGTGTGCCTATAACTGCTCTAAACGTGCGTTCCGCATGATAATAAAGCATAGACATTCTACACCTTTGTTTAAAATTTGACGCTGCTACAATTTGAAGATATTCTTTTGGGGGTAATATTTTTTGTTTTTCCTCACCGTTTTTTTTGACAATGGTGAGAAAAAAAACAGGTGGCAAATTGCTACGGATACTGTTAGGATTAATACCGATTTTCATGGTGTAATCCTTTGCATTGTATTCAGGAAAAATAGAAACCACCGCCTCATCTCTTCGCTGGTAACATCCAAATCCTTCGAGTGAATTTGTAATGTTTTCTTCAAGTGTCTGAATGCCAAATTGATTGGCCAACAATAAAGCAAGTTC
>JBDSHT010000324.1:0-3035 GCA_039918315.1 Ginsengibacter sp.
CAGCCTTTTTAGTTATTAGAAATGATTCCATTATTTATGAAAATTATTTCAATGGATTTAACAAAGAATCATTGTTACCTTCCTTCTCTGTCGCTAAATCGTTTGTAGGTACATTAACAGGTATCGCTGTTCAGGAAGGAAAAGTTTCTTTAGATGCACCCATCACTCAATATATCCCGGAACTAAAAAAGAATGATCCTCGATTTGAAAAAATTACAATCCAACAATTAATGGATATGCGCAGTGGTATCAAATTTAATGAGGGAAGTTATGATTTGAAAGATGATGCCATAAAATTGGGGTTTCGTCCAAATTCAGAAAAACAGATCAGAAAATTGAAAATCGAAATGCCATCCGGCGAAAAATTTAATTACCAAAGTATTAATACCTTTTTATTGGGCATCGCTCTTGAAAGAGTGACGGGCAGGAGCCTGTCGGAATATTTATCAGAAAAATTATGGAAGCCGGCCGGCATGGAATATAGTGCTACATGGACGATTGATAGCAAGGCCCATCACCAGGAGATTGCTTTTGCGGGCGTGAATGCAACCGCAAGGGATTTTGCACGATTAGGGCAGCTTTATCTAAAGAAAGGAGCGATAAACAACCATCGGATTTTATCAGAAACCTGGGTCCGTTCTACTGTTGATGTTGATACTATGAGAAAATATGATGGTTATAAAAATCAATTTTGGGGAGTAAGCAGGTACGTCAGTTTTCCCGATTCTTTAGACGCTTTGAAATATAAAGAAAACAACAAAAACACGGGTATTATTCGTTCCTATTTTGATAAGAACAAGCATAAAACTTTCTATGTGACTTACGCAACTCCTGAATTTCATGCAGAGGGAATTTTGGACGAATTTGTTTACGTTGATCCTACAAAAAATCTCATTATTGTACGACTGGGACATAATTGGAAAAGCAAATCTTTTTCAAATGCCCTTAACTTTTTGAAATCGTTAGCTTACGAGTTGTAAAGGATTTTTTCCAATTTCAAAAATAGATTGCACTTACTCTAACATAATGATGTAGTACCTTTGAAGTCAAATTATTAATGATGATAAGTGAAACTACAACCCTTCCCGTAGCACTTACTGCAAAAGATTTTACTACCGATCAGGAAGTTCGCTGGTGCCCTGGGTGTGGCGATTATTCTATTTTAGCGCAGGTGCAGAAAGTATTTCCGACATTGGGTATTCCGAGAGAAAACTTTGTAATTATTTCAGGTATTGGTTGCAGCAGCCGGTTTCCATATTATATGAATACGTATGGGATGCATAGTATTCATGGCCGTGCAACTGCTATCGCCAGTGGTTTAAAGGCAAGCCGGCCGGAATTAAGTGTATGGATTGTTACCGGTGATGGCGATTGCCTTAGCATCGGGGGAAACCATACCATACATTTGTTGAGGAGAAATTTTGATGTAAATGTTTTACTGTTTAACAATGAAATTTATGGCCTTACCAAAGGACAGTATTCACCCACAAGTGAACCAAATAAAATAACAAAAAGTACTCCGCTGGGAAGTATCGACCATCCCTTTAATCCTGCTGCATTAGCACTTGGAGCCGATGCTTCATTTGTTGCGCGTACGATGGATAGGGATCCAAAACATTTACAGGAAATGCTTCTGAGATCTGCACATCATAAAGGTTCTTCTTTCCTGGAAATTTATCAGAACTGTAATATTTTCAACGACGGAGCTTTTGAAATATTTACTGATAAAAAATCGAAATCAGATGAGGTACTGTTTCTGCAACAAGGGCAACCTTTAGTTTTTGGTGCGACACGCAATAAAGGCATCAAGTTAAAAGGTTTGCAACCAGTTGTCGTTGATATAAACGAGAATAACAGTGAAAACGATTTGTGGATACACGATGAGCATGACCTTTATAAAGCACAAATATTAACGCGCTTATTTGACGACCCAAAAATGGGAAATCATTTTCCAAGACCTTTTGGAGTATTTTATGAAACAGATAGGCCATGCTATGAAGATGTTATGGGTATGCAAATAGAAGGTGCCCTGGCAAAGGGTAAAGGAGATTTGGATTCCCTTTTAAAGGGGAAAGAGACGTGGACGATTTACGAATAAACCGATTAATTTTTATTATTCAGAAATACAAATGGCTTTAAATCTTTTTGATTTAAAGTATCCACTATAATCTTTTTGTCGGAAAAAATTTTGTACTTGTTTACATTGATAACTTCATAAGCAACAATGAGATTTTCCATTTTTTCCACCGAGAATAATAATTCATGAAGTTGTTCAACTTCATGTTCAATTGCTTTGGGGTTTGATTCTTCTTTGAACAAAACCAGTAGATCGCGGTTAAATTTGTCCATCTGAAAATTGGGGTTTAGTATCCAACCATGCCTTGTTTATTAGGACAGCCGCAATTATTCTTCTTGGAAGCACTGCAACTGGTAGCACAAAGAGCTACGGCTAATAATAAAACAAACATAATTGAACTTACGGTTTTCATTAAAAAATATTGATTGGTTATAACAATTTAGGAAAAGGTAGATTAACCATTTAATAAGTAATTCAAGCCTATCACTAAATCTTTTACCAAATTAAACTATTTTCACTAATATTTATTGCATTGTTTTGATAATCGGTAAAAAAATTTCCAACGGTATTTTAAGGCCAAAGGTGTTAGTTGCACCGCTGGACTGGGGCCTCGGACATGCAACTCGCTGCATACCAATAATTAAGGAGCTCACCGACCTTAATTGCGAAGTACTCATAGTAGCTGATAAACATATATATTCTCTCCTAAAAAAAGAATTTCCTCCCACCGTATTTTTACGGTATAAAGGCTATGAAATGAAATACAGCCGCGATAAAAGATGGTTGTTTTTAAAATTACTACAGCAGGCACCTCGCATTCTTTGGCAAATAAAAAAGGAAAATTCATGGTTAAATAAAGTAATTGAACAATATAAAATTGATGCTGTTATTTCTGACAATCGTTTCGGCATGCATTCTAAAAAGGTGCCCTGCATTTATATTACCCATCAATTATTAA
>JBDSHT010000325.1:0-5055 GCA_039918315.1 Ginsengibacter sp.
TTGCAGCAAGGTTGTTTGCCTGCTGTGGATCAGTCATGATATTGTAGATTTCAAAATCATCATTTGCTGATTTGATATTGTATCTAACTCCTACAAAATCTCCCATCCTGATCACCTGCATTTCACCACGCTTCCGGTTACGATGTGCAGGCACATATTGTTCAAAACCGGGAGTCTTTTCACTTTCAAAATATTCAACATACACATAACTATCCTTTTGTTTTCCTTTGCCAGAAAGGGAAGGCAAAAGTGAAACCCCATTCGTCCTTGCAGGAATGGGAACGCCCGCCACATCGGCGAAGGTCGCCATCCAGTCGGAAAGCATGGAGGGTGTTTCGATAATACGCCCTGATGCAATGTGGCCGGGCCATTGCGCCAGCACAGGCATCCTGATTCCCCCTTCCCAACAATCTCTTTTTATTCCATCAAAAGGTCCGTTGCTTGCAAAGAAAGTTGGCTTCACCGGAACGTAATTCTTTGGCAAATAAGATTCAATCGATGCCCCATTATCAGAACTAAAAACCACCAATGTATTGTCATCAATTTTCAGATCTTTTAATAATTGAAGTATGTCCCCGACTCCATCATCTATGCGGCGCACCATCGTTGCATATCGCTTGTAGGTATCCGGCCACGGAACTTCTTTTGTGGCAGGATTGCTATCGTTATCGTACAATGCATTTGCATATTCCGGATATACATAACTATCAGGAGTACCCGAAGATGTATTGAGCATGTGGCCGTTTGTTCCCGTATATTGTATTCCTCCATTCAATCCATTGCCTACAGGGTAAGCCTGCGTTGGCAATTCAAGAACTGCGTGTGGAGCATCATAGGCGAGGTACATAAAAAATGGTTTGCCCGAATTACTATTTTTCACCTGCTCCAAAATTTCTTTTTTTGCTACGGCTGTCCATAAATCAGTGGTATAGGATTTAGCCAAACCATCTGCAACGTTTTTATAATTCTCATACACTTCTTTTTTCCCTCTGTAAATTCCTTCCGCAGGATAATGTTCGTGTCCATCTGCATGACGTATGTATCCATAATAATAATCAAATCCTCTTTTTAAAGGATGTGCAGGCCAGTAAGGCCCGGTCTCTTCCACTCCTTGCAAACCCCATTTACCAATGGCTATCGTGTGATATCCTGCTGTTTTTAAAACGGTTGCCAGCGTATGATTGTCAGCCAATTCTTTATCAAACTGATTGTTGCGAACACTGGCATTTCCCTGGTTAAGGCCCGATAACAATGAAGCACGCGAAGGTGCGCAAACAGGGGCATTGCAATATTGTTGGGTAAGCATTGCGCCATTGGACGCCATCTTATCGAGGTATGGAGTAATGTGATACGGCTTTGAAGGATCATTTAAATTTTTACGCTGATTTTGAAAAAACACCCCCACATCACCATAGCCCAAATCATCTACCATTATATAAATGATGTTGGGTTTATTTGTTGAGTTTTTGTTTTGTGCATGAACGTTAGAAATGACAATCACTAACAAAGTCATTATAAAAAAAAATTGCCTCAATTTGTTGTTGCCATTGATCATCTTTTGATATTTAATTATCCGGAAAAACTTTTTATTTTTTTACCTCAAGTGCAGGCATCAAAAATCTTTTTACTTCGGGAGTATGGTGTTCTCTTCGCATGATGTCTTCCATCTTTTTCACAATTTCAGGATGATCTGCTGCTATGTCATTTTGCTCCATGATATCCGTATTCAAATCAAACAACTGTGTCTTAAACGGGCCTTTTAAAATACCCAACCTTAAGGCTTTCCATTTGCCCCACCTTACTGCTTGTTGCCCACCGTATTCCGGATATTCAAAGTACAAATATTCATGTTGTTTTTGTCGGGAATTTTCACCTAACAAGGTGGGCAGTATGCTTAGCCCATCTACATTTTTCGGAACAGGTATTTTTAAAAGTTCGCAAAAAGTTGGCATCATATCAATGGTGGCAGATATCAACTCTGAAGTAGTACCAGCTTTAATCTTACCCGGCCATTGCACAATAAAAGGCTCACGGATTCCACCTTCGCGTAAGAATCCTTTTCCCCATCCATAATTACCTTTAAAGGGGCCGGCGCTGTTAAAGAAAACAGGATCAACTCCTGCATTATACGCAGGGCCATTGTCGCTGCAAAACATAATGATTGTATTCTCATAAAGTCCATTTCTTTTCAATTGCTCTACTAATTGCCCCACTTGTTCATCCAGTGTTGAGATCATGGCAGCGTAGGTAGCACGAGGATACCTGCATGGAAAATAGGAGCCGCCGAGAAAAGGCTTTTCATCACCAAATTTTTCATGATAATAATCCACCCATTTTTTAGGAGCCTGGAGTGATACGTGAGGCAAAGGCGTTGGATAATATAAGAAAAATGGCTTCCCTTTATTTTTATCAATGAATTGCACAGCCGCCTTAATTAAAAGGTCGGGAGCATATACATTCTGCTGGTACCTTTCATAATTTTTGGGGTCTTTGGAATCCAGGCTATCCGGAAATTTTACTTCAGGTGAAATGATGTGATTGTCGAGCGGCACCCTTTCTTCATTTTCCCAAAGATGGCCGTTATAATAAGTGTGATCCTGCCTCTGGCAAATATATCCGTAAAAATAATCGAAGCCCTGCCTGTTGGGAGTACCTGCTGTGTAAGGCGCACCAAGTCCCCATTTGCCTACCAATCCGGTAGTGTAGCCAGCTTTCTTTAGCACCTCCGCAATAGTGATGGTGGAAGCCGGAATAGGCCACTGGCCTTCCAAAAAAGGGTTGGCTTCCATTGCCTGAAAATCCCAAACAGGACCTCTTTCACTCCATTCATGATTGCCCCTGATATATGCCTTACCGGAGCCGGTTCCCGTCATTAATAAATACCTTGATGGTGCACAAACAGGAAATGCATAGTGTTGGGTAAAACGCATTCCATTTTTTGAAAGCTTATCAATGTTGGGTGTTTCAATTTTTTCCTGACCATAACAACCTATATCACCATAGCCTAAATCATCGGCAAATATATAGACGATATTAGGCAAATTTTTTGAAGCTTTATTTTGCGAAAAACTTCTAATTCCTGTTAACAAAAAAATACAAAAAAAAATAAAATGAAATTTTAAACTGTTCATCATTTTATACTTTAAGATTACAAAAATATTTTTATTTCAATTGGTTAAGTTAGATTCTTTTGAACAGAAAGATTTAAGCAACCGTTTGCATAAATAATAAAATGAAAAGTTTGTCTACCTTAATAAATTATTAAAACAATACAGCAGTTATTAAGGGGTACAATTCATTGTAATTGGACTATTGAAGATGTATATTCGATAATGTTACAATGAAAAATCATTATCATAATTTCAATTACTTTTTTTAAATTATTTATCCTGTTTTTATTCCTTTAAAAATAAAATATTGATGCAAGAAAAAAAGACCACTATCCATCGCCGCCAATTTCTTGGCAATATTTCTAAAGCCGGAATATTAGGCACATTGGCCACCATACCAGGTGTTGGTATGGCCCAAGAAATAAAAAATTTAGTTGCCAGACCTGATGAAGGGCATGTCTTTTTGACCAAACCCTATTTGCAAAATCCATCTCCTGAAGGTATGAGTGTCATGTGGATCTGTAATAAACTTTCGTATAGCTGGGTAGAATATGGTGAAGGTGAAATCTTAAATTTAAAAGCCCATGAAACGATAGATGGTTTAGTAAGTGCTTACAACCGTGTGAATTGCGTGAGACTTACTGCACTGAAACCTGCTACTACCTACAATTACAGAATTGTATCCAAAGAGATTCTCGATTTTCAACCTTATAAACTTACATACGGAGAAACGATTATCAGCCCTGTGTTTCAATTTACCACACCTGATCCCAAAGCTTCTTCAGCAAGCTGGCTGGTGATGAATGATATTCATGATCGTCCTAAATCTTTTGACCATTTAATGAAACTGAATGGAGATGATGAGTATGATTTTGTTTTCTTAAATGGTGATATGTTTGATTACCAAACTAATGAACAACAAATTATTGACCACCTGCTAACACCTTGCACTGATTGTTTCGCAAGTAAAAAACCTTTCCTGTTTGTACGTGGCAATCACGAAACAAGAGGAAAATTTGCCAGAGAATTGCCTTCTTATTTTTCAAACATTGAAGGACAATCATATTTTAGTTTCCAGGCAGATCCTGTATTTAATTTAGTGCTTGATACGGGCGAGGATAAAGAAGACACGCACCCTGTGTATGGTGGCATCGTTGACTTTGACGGCTATAGGAGAACACAGGCTTTGTGGCTGGAAAAACAAATGCAATCAAAAGCATTTAAGAAAGCTAAGTTCAGAGTGGTGATGATGCACATACCGCATTTTTATTCAGGTGATGACCACGGCACATTGCATTGCCGTGAATTATATGCTCCCTTATTTGATAAATATAAAATCGATTTGTTTATTGCAGGCCATACGCATCGTTATGGGGTTTTTGATCCCGTACCGGGAAATCATAGCTATCCCATCATCATTGGTGGAGGACCGATAGAAGGTTCCCGAACGCTGATCAAAATAAAAGCAGATAGAAAAAAATTGCAATTAAATATGCTGAGAGATGATGGGATAGAAGTAGGAAAATATGTGATTGAGAGTAAAAGATGAGTACCTGTTCCGGCTCATGAAACATAAATTTGCTCCTTTTGATTTTCTATAAAAAAACTAAATCGGGCAATTGCGATTTGAAATAAGAAAATGCTCAATACCTGATGGCCATTCAATCCTGAATTTACAAAGTTTATTATCATTAATCCATTTTAAGGAACCTTCCATAAAATCAGTAATAAATTGTGCGGTTCGAAATTCTGTAGCAAATAGAATATGGTCTGGTATTCCGTTTTCTAAAAACCATAATAAGCTCAATTTTCCTGGGGACACATTTTATGTAATTTCTCCATGTTGTGTTGGAAATATTTCAATTCAATAAAAAGAAATTGTTTGCAAGAAAATATCTTTTTATTTATTCCTGATTCATGAGTGAAATAAAAAAATTCTTTCCGC
>JBDSHT010000326.1:0-3079 GCA_039918315.1 Ginsengibacter sp.
TGATCAACCATGTAAAGGTGAAATTTAACACTACCAGTATCATTATTACTCACGACCTTACTTGTGCGAAAACAACTGGTGACAGAGTCGCAATGCTCTTTGACGGCAAGTTTTTAAAGCAGGGAACTTTCGATGAGGTTTTTGCAACTGATGATGAGCAGATACAAAATTTTTATAAATATAATTTTATTAATTAGGCATGAAAACAAACAACAAAAAAAGGTCCGTGATTGTGGGAATATTTGTTCTAGTGGGATTAGTTATTTTAGTTTTGACCATCCTCACGCTAGGTTCGCAACGAAAAACTTTTTCAGATTCTATTTCTGTAAAATCATTTTTTGATAATGTAAACGGATTACAAAAAGGAAATAATATCTGGTTCTCCGGTGTGAAAGTAGGTACTATAAAAAAAGTTTACATCACCGGTAAGGGCCTGGTAGAAGTAGATATGAATATTTTAGAAGACTCAAAGCAGTACATCAGAAAGGACGCGCAAGCTAAAATAAGTACTGATGGATTGATAGGAAATAAAATCATCGAAATTTATGGAGGCACCGTAATGGCAGGTGAAATTGAACCAAACGATGTTATTGGCACCGACTCATTATTTAGCCCCGAAGCGATGATGGTTACGCTTTCAAAAAACAATAATAATTTTTTAGCTATTACGGAAGACTTTAAAACTATCTCCCGCAGGTTGGTAGAAGGAAAAGGATCTATTGGAAAATTGCTTGCCGATGAAACAATGGTTGACCAGGTGCAGGCTACCACTTTGGCATTTCAAAATGCGGCAAAAAATATTGAATCGCTTTCACATAACATAGTTGCTTACACTGCAAAGCTTAATCAAAAAGGATCGCTGGCTAATGACCTCGTCACAGATACTGTAATATTCAATCGCCTGCGTGCTACCACTTCGCAATTGCAGGATGTGGTGAACGCATCCAAAGATGCAATCAACAATTTGCAAAAAGCAGGCAACACTTTAAATGAAGGCCTTAATAACACAAACGCTCCATTGGGCATGCTTTTGAAAGACGAACAACCCACAAAAAATATAAAAGCCACTCTTCAAAATCTGCAATCGTCCAGCAAAAAATTGGATGAAAGCCTTGATGCACTTCAACACAATTTCTTATTGCGCGGTTATTTCAAAAAGAAGAATAAAGAAGATATGAGGGTAGTATTGGATACCGTCGTTTCTAAATAGCCGGCTTTTTTTCGGGCAAATCAAAGGCAGTCGCGTCATGTACAAAAAGTCCTTTGTGTGAACCATCACAAAAAGGTTTTTTGGATGATAATCCGCATCGGCAAATGGAAAGCGCTTGTCTTCCACCGAGGCCATAAACGTTGCCATTCGCATCCACAATTTCAAATTCACCTTCTAATAAAAGTGAACCATTATTCTTAACTGTAATTTTAGTAGCCAATTTCTTTCTTTTAATTTGGCTGCAATATATTGCAATTAATATTGAACACCTTTTAAAAACGAGAAGGCATTTTTTTTTAAAAATAAATAACCGCTCTGGAAAAAGGAATAAAATATAAGCCATACCCACAGTGAACAAATACCTACGATTAGTTATTAAAGGGACGATAATTTTAGCAACCTTACTTTTGGTGGGCTATGCCGCACTTGTGGTTTATGTGTCTGCCAATAAAAAGTTTATCATAAACAAGTTTGATTCAGAAATAAAATCAACGGTAAACGGAAACGTGTCTTACAGTGATATCAAAATAAATTTCTTTCAAAACTTCCCTAAAGTGTCTGTGGTAATTCATAAAGTAATGATCGCCGATTCCATGTTTTCCCAACATCAACATCCGTTTTTTAAAAGTGATAAAGTTGTGATTCAGATTGGGATACCGGCTTTGTTCAAAAAGGAATTAGCTATCAGCAAAGTAAAAATTTCGAATGGGAGTTTCTATTTGTTCACTGACAGTAGCGGGTACAGCAATTCCTACCTGGAGCAATTAAAGAAACCGGCGTCTCAAAAAAATGATGCAAACAAGATGCAATTGGAATCAGGCACCTTAGAGAACGTAAATTTCATTGTGGTAAATGAAAAAAACAAAAGTAACTATGATGTATATGCGAAAAAATTACAACTTTCATTTGACGTTAAAGATGAGTCGCTGAATATTTCTACAGTCGCTCTATTGTTTATTCATGGCATCGCTTTTTATGAACCTGACGGAGTTTTTCTGAAGGAAAAAACTCTTGAAGGAAAATTTGATTTTCAATATAACAAATTGCTACAAGAGATTTTAGCAGATAGCATTTCAGTGAAAATAGATGGTCATCCATTTAAACTAAGTCTTCAATTAGCATTGAAAAAAGATGCTCCTGAATTCGATTTAAAAATGGAAACCAAAAACATTTCTTACTCCTCCATAAAATCACTTTTATCCCCTAAACTTTCAAGTGCTCTATCGGTCGTAAACCTTGATAGCAAAATAGATGCAGAAGCGCGGGCACGTAGCGCTGCGGATGGTGGCAAGCCCTTAATAACGGCAAGATGGAACGTAAAAAACGCCAAACTCACTACTCCTTTTTTTAAATTTAATAAAGCGACTTTCTCCGCCAGCTATTCCAGTGAAGGAGATACCAATAAGATCGGAAATGGCACCAAAAGAAAAATCGAAATAACCAATTTTTCTACTGATTAACAAAATGCCTTTTTCGTCTGCGACAAAAAAAGGAATGCAAGAAGAAAGTTAATTAAAGATCGATTTCTTTTGGAAGTCTTAATTTTAAATCAACTTAAAAAACATAGCATGAAAAAAGGATTGTTACACGTCGTTGGAATTTTGTTTGTATTAATAGTTTCTTGTAATAATAGTCCGGCGCAACAAGTGCCCAACTGGACTAAAGACCAACTCTTGGCTCCTGTAGAATTGGCCGCGACACTTAAAAGTGAAAAGAATATTCCTGTAATAATTTGTGTTGGTCCGGGCGCTTCTATTCCACATTCTATTGATGTTGGTATGACTCATGAAGCCGATAATATTAAAAAGTTTAAAGAGGTACTCAGTAAACTTCCGAGAGATACTTCGATCGTTTTCTACTGCGGATGTT
>JBDSHT010000327.1:0-2548 GCA_039918315.1 Ginsengibacter sp.
GATTCATGCGTGAAAGATGCAAGCCAGGGATGAAGTAATAAGTTTACAAATTCAAATACAATCAGTAAGCCCAGTATGCCAAAAAAGGAAATCAATCTTTCATTGGCAACAATGCTTCTGCTGAATAATAAAAAGATAACGATGAAGCTGATAATGCCAAAGGCAATTAAGGCGAATTGAATATTTTGATGACGTCGTTCTTCTGTTTTTATTTTTTCCTGTGCCAATTGTTGCTGGCGCAGATCTTCATCAAAAGTCATTAATTGTATTTGCTGATTTGCTTTGTTGTTGAACAAAGAATCGTTGGCTGTTTTAAAAATCTTTGCATATTTTAAAGTGCTGTCGCAATTGTTATTTTCATACATGTCTGAAAGCAGTTGTGCAGGGGTACTACTGAGGTAAAATAAAGGCGAATTATTAACAATGGCAATTGCCTTTCTTGCGTAATATTCTGCAGAATCTTCTTGATGTTGACTTTGATAATGCTGCGCCAAACCAGTATAGATCACCGTAAGATATTTTGCGGATGAGGAAGAACAATTTGCGAGGGCCATATTGTAATAACTGATAGCCAATTGAGAATTACCCAATTTACTTTGAACGTTGGCCATGTTTCCAAATATAAAAGGAAGTGCTGTTTGTAAAATCGCTTCAGAGCTGACCTGCGTTGTTATCATATGTCTATAATATTCATACGCTTTTTGCGAAAAGATCATTGAAGAATCTAAGCTATTTGTAGCAAGATATACATAGCCTAAATTAGAATAAGCGGCAGCTTCAAAAAATTTGTTATCACCCTGTTGTGCATGTGCAGTGGCGGATTTGTATAACTGAATTGCCTTATCAGACTCATCTCTGTCTTTATAAATATTCGCCATTTGATTTTCTGCAATAGCCAGCAGGGAAGGGTTATTAATTTGTTCAGCAAGTGCAATTGCTTTTTGGTGATACGCTAAACCTCTTACATTATTTCCCAACAGGCGATAACCCTGGCCGAGAAAAGTATTGGCAGATGATTCTTCGATAATATTTTTATCCGCTTCAGATTGTTTTAAAAGCTTTAAGCCAATGTCTATAACATAGTCCGGGTCATTGTTGATTTCGGGTGTATATAAACCCGTAATCAATGCTATTTTCACACTATCATTTTTTGATATCGTGATTGCGTGAATGACTGAATCAACATTTGCTTTTTGCGCAAAAAGATTTTGTGCAATTATAAAAAGACAAACGAGTATTAGTATTTTTTTCATAATTAAATTACTTGCTGGAATAATATTTATTTAACCCGGTTATATTTTTTCAAAACATCTATCACTAATTTATGTGGCAGTGCATACGCTTTGTTTCCATTAATTCCTTCCATCGTTTCTGCTGCTACCATGGCATTGATGATGGCTTCTTCCACGGCTTGCACTGTGGCATCAAATAATGGATTGATCAGGTCATTGGGTAATTCATCCACTTTAGTAAACTCATTTCTTTGAAAAGCATTAGGGTTTGCTGTAGAGAAGGCAAGAAAAATATCGCCTGAACCATTCTCTCCGCGACCTCCGACAATCCCAACACCTAAGGCAACCCTTGCAGCAATTCTTTTTAATTGATGAGGTAACAATGGCGCATCTGTTGCAACAATTACAATGATAGAACCTTGCCCAGGATCATAAGACGGCGGCGCTTTTAATTCATAATCCATCGTGTCTTTTAGTTCCTTTCCAACAGGTACACCAGCAATAGTCAAATTTCTTTTCGCACCAAAATTTGATTGTACCACGACACCTACTGTATAGGTACTGTCTTTTATTTTTACTACTCTTGACGAAGATCCGGTGCCGCCTTTAAATCCGAGGCACATCATACCTGTACCACCTCCCACATTTCCTTCCTGTATAGGTCCGCTCTTAGCACTGTCCAGGGCTTCAAAGACATTGCTCTCTTTTACATGAAAACCATAAATATCATTCATAAAACCATCATAAGTTTCAGCTACAACCGGGTATGTGTACCAGAAATTTTCCTTGTACCAACTTCTTTTTACATACCAGTTTAGAACGGCATCTCTTACCACACCCACACTGTTAGTATTGGTGATCATTACCGGGCCTTCGAGGAAACCGGATTCTGTAAGCCAGGTGGTGCCGGTCATTTCACCATTACCATTTAATGTGTACCAGTTTGCATACACCGGGTTGTTATGATGTCCTCTTGGTAAGATGGCAGTAACACCTGTACGAACAGGGCCTTTGCCTCTTATGTTTTTTCCTGTTCCGGAAATAATGGTGCTGTAACCCACTTCCACACCTTTCACATCAGTGATGTTATTAAATTTTCCGGGAGTACCGTTAAAAGGGATTCCGATATCCCGGGCTCTTGGTTTTTGAGCAAGGACTGTAAAATGAAACATCATTAATAAAAAAATTGCAAATATTTTTTTCATTTTTTTAGTTTATGTATTGATGACATTTGTCTTCATAAACTCCGGTATAATTTGCCGCATTGATTTTTGTATTCTTCGCAGCCGCAACTGTTTGCCAAACTTTTGCAGTTA
>JBDSHT010000328.1:0-6597 GCA_039918315.1 Ginsengibacter sp.
TAGTTGCAGGCACAAAATATCGTGGACAATTTGAAGAAAGAATGAAAGCGATCATGAATGAATTAGAGAAAAATCGCGATGTAATTCTTTTCATCGATGAGATTCATACAATCGTTGGAGCAGGTGGTGCAAGCGGTTCTTTGGATGCATCCAACATCTTCAAACCAGCTCTGGCACGTGGAGAGCTGCAATGCATTGGTGCTTCTACTTTAGATGAATACCGTATGTATATCGAGAAAGACGGAGCATTAGATCGTCGTTTTCAAAAAGTTATGGTAGAGCAACCGAGCGTTGAAGAAACCATTGAAATACTTACGAACATAAAAAGTAAATACGAAGATTTTCATAATGTAATTTATGATGACGAAGCAATCGACGCCTGTGTAAAATTGAGTGACAGGTATATGACCGATCGACTTTTACCTGATAAAGCAATTGATGTTTTAGACGAAGTCGGTGCACGGGTTCACCTGAAAAATATTAATGTTCCTGATGAGGTGATAGAACTTGAAAAAAAGATTGACGAGATAAAGCACGAAAAAAATAAAGTGGTCAAGAGTCAACGTTTTGAAGAAGCGGCCTCACTCCGCGATACTGAAAAGAAATTGCAGGAAGAACTTGAAAAAGCAAAATCGGATTGGGAAGATGAAAGTAAAAATAAAAGGTATCCGATAAATGAAGAAGCTATTGCAGAAGTAGTAAGTATGATGACAGGAATACCCGTGAAGAGAATGGTGCAGGCTGAAACCCTGAAGCTTAGAAGAATGGCTGAAGACCTGAGCGGTGCTGTAGTAGGACAGGAAGAAGCAATTCAAAAAGTGGTGAAGGCAATTCAAAGAAACCGTGTTGGTTTAAAAGATCCGAAAAAACCAATAGGAACCTTCATATTCTTAGGCCCTACTGGTGTTGGTAAAACAGAACTGGCGCGATCTTTAGCGCGTTATATGTTTGACAGCGACGATGCGCTCATCAGAATTGATATGAGTGAATACATGGAAAAATTCACCGTTTCAAGATTGATAGGCGCGCCTCCGGGATATGTTGGATACGAAGAAGGAGGCCAACTAACGGAGAAGGTTAGGCGTAAACCATATTCAGTTATTTTACTGGATGAAATTGAAAAAGCACATCCCGATATTTATAATATTCTGCTGCAGGTATTGGATGATGGACAGTTGACAGATGGTCTTGGAAGAAAGATTGATTTTAAAAACACACTCATCATTATGACCTCAAATATTGGGGCAAGGCAGTTAAAAGATTTTGGCGATGGTGTTGGTTTCACTACTGCTTCACGCGTGCAGAATTCAGAGGAAAATAATAAAGCAGTTATAGAAAAAGCTTTAAAGCGCACCTTTAGTCCTGAGTTTTTGAACCGCGTGGATGATGTTGTTATCTTTAATAATCTGAATGAAGAGAACATTTATTCTATCATTGATATACTGATGAAGGGAGTTACAAAAAGGCTTGTAAACCTCGGCCTGCAATTAGAACTTACTGAGGAGGCTAAGAAATTTATTTCTGAAAAAGGATTTGATGCACAATTTGGAGCACGTCCACTTCACAGAGCTATTCAGAAATATCTTGAAGATCCTTTAGCTGAAGAGATTTTAAATATGCAGGTAAAAAGTGGCGATGTATTAGTTGCTGCGCTTGACAAGGAAAACCTAAAGATCGTTTTTGAAATTAATGGAGGTCCTGTCAAAAAGGAAAAGAAGTCTGAAGTTTAATATTTAGAAATTCTTATAAAAAAAATGCCGGTGTTCACTGGCATTTTTTTTTATTAGAAAGTTTTGCCTTGGACGGTAAAAATTAATCTGGCTGCTGAAATTGCATAAAACAATATTGCTCAGGAGTACCTCAAACCTAATCAATTGCTGATTTTTTTGTACTCTCTGATTTTTTCTTGAAATTTGTGAAAATGCCTAAAATAATAATTACCATAGATGGATTTTCTTCCTGCGGCAAAAGCACTTTGGCAAAACAGCTTGCGCAAAAATTAGGCTATGTCTATATAGATAGCGGCGCTATGTATCGGGCAATTACATTATATTTTTTAAGAAACAACATCGACCTCGATAACGAAAAAGAAATTAGAACTGCCATAAAAAATATTTTCATTGAGTTTCATCTAAATGAGAATGGCGAAAAATCTGAAATTTATTTGAATGGTGAAAACGTGGAATACCTTATCCGTGATCTTGTGATTGCTGAAAAAGTATCTGAGGTGGCTGCTCTAAAAGAGGTGCGTTCGTTTGCGGTGGAAGCACAGCAAAAGATGGGAATCCATAAAGGAATCATCATGGATGGCAGAGATATAGGAACCACTGTTTTTCCCAATGCAGAAGTAAAAATATTTATGGTTGCCGATGAGGCAGTGAGAGTAGAAAGAAGGTTCGCCGAAATGTTTTCGAAAAATCCGAATATCACAATTGATGAAGTAAAAAACAACATCGCTCTGCGCGATTATATCGATTCGAATAGAGAAATAAGCCCGTTAAGAAAAGCTCCAGATGCAATTGAGTTGGATAATACTAACCTTAGTGAAAAACAACAATTAGCAACGGTTTATAAGATTGTAAAATCACAAATGGAACTGGTTTAAACTCCGCAAAATTTAAAGAATCTTTTTTTGGAAAAAAAACAACAATCATTCAGAACCAACTGAAATAATTTAGGATTTGTTGTCGAACAACATAAAATAAACTACTACACTCAAAGGAGTAGCAATGGCTGCAATCGTCCACATAAATGCAGCATTAAATAATTTAAATTTCCTCAGTGCAATCTGCGCCACCACTACAATCTGGCGGGCACGGTCTCTTTGAAAATTTGTCACAGGCTCGTTATTTCCATAAGCTTTGTAGAGTTCGTTGAGGTACTCTTCAGGAGTATATTTTGCTGCTGTTCCAAAAAATAAAAGATTCTGGTTTGCGTGGTCTGGGGCTCCGATTTCTTTTCGCTTCAATTGAGCGCTAATTGCAGACAAGCCGAGGAAGATTGAAATGACAGAACATACCAGCGCGAAAAATAAATAGTATTGCAAATAATCTTGCAGATCGCTTTGTAACAGATAAATAATTGTAAGCGACACGATGATATTAAATCCAATAATCCCTACGTTTTTTCTTTCTGCCAATTTTTGCATGCCGAGGCAATGTTGATAAATGTCATCTAGAATTTCTTTCATGGCTATTATATTATTTAAATGACCTGGAAAATAAAACGATTGAAAAAGTTACCCGTAATTGTATATCAAATATAAAATAAAAGTAGGATATTATTTTATGTGTCTAAAATTGATAGACCATGCAGAAGATTAAAAGAAAATCTGATTATTCTTCAACTAACTGAATTCCTGTTTTGGTAAAAACAATCTTTTGCTGTTTGTATAAATTCCCTGTAGTCATTTTAAAGGTCTTTTTACTCATCTCAAAAAATGAATAAATTTCTTCCGGCGAAGATTTATCATGGTAAGGAAGATAGCCATCGTTCTCTTTTAACAGACGCAATATTTTTTCAGAGGCATCCTCTACCCTTTGGTAGCCTGACTTTCCGGCTGCAACATCAATTTTATTTTCCGGTAAAATATTTTTTATGAATCCCCGAAATCTATCTCCTATTTTAATATCACGGTATATTTCATTGTTATGCAAAACGCCCTTGTGTTGGTTGTTAATGATAACTTCGTATCCGATATCTGTCTGGCGGTAAACTAATAAATCCACTTCCTCTTTTTCTTGTACAGTCAGATTTTCATTGGACAAAAATGGTTCTAATTTTTCCGTAGCTGCCAGCCTGCCCGTCTGTTCGTCCATTACTATTTTCACCAGGTACTCTCCACCCACAGCCATATAATTTTTGATTTTTGATTTAGGAATAAATAAATCCTTCATCAAACCCCAATCTAAAAATGCTCCCTGATGGGTAACGTTAACTGCCTTTAATGTAACGATATCACCCAAAACACCATACGGTTTTTGGGTAGTAGCAATGGGCCTATCCTCACCGTCATGATATAAAAAAACTTCTAGGTCATCACCAATTTCTGTCCCAGGCGGCACATATCTTTTTGGCAATAGTATTCCGATATCTCCATCATCCAGAAAAACTCCCATAGATTTTTCCTTAATCACTTTCATCACATTGTATTCGCCAATTTTAATCATAATCAATAATTAATTTCAGCAACAAAGGTAGTGCAAAGCCTCAATCACATGCGTCTTGCAAAATTCATCTTAAAGACAAACGGTTAAAGATTTACTTTAGGAATCAAATAATTTTAAAGAACAAAATGCAAATTGCATCCATGCTTTCAGAGGATACAAAAAACGAGCACCGCTATTTTATCATCAACAAACCATGCAACATGGTTTCACAATTTGTAAGCCCGCACAACGTTGGTTTACTGGGCGATTTAAATTTCAAATTTCCAGAAGGAACACATGCTATCGGCAGATTAGATAATCATTCCGAGGGCTTATTAATTTTGACGACCAATAAAAAAGTCACCCGTTTGCTTTTCACCGGAGATGCGCCACATCAAAGGGTTTACCTCGTTCAAATCAACAATGAACTAAGTAAAGAAAACCTTAAAAAATTACAAACCGGTGTGTCAATTACAATAGAAGGAGGAGATGAATACGAGACACCCCCATGTGATGTTACGATTATCGCAGCCCCCGAAACCATTTATCCTTTCGTGAATTCCTCTAATCAATTTGGTGTGCACACATGGATATTAATTTCCCTTTATGAAGGCAAATATCGACAAGTGCGAAAAATGGTAAAAGCAATTCATCACCGGTGTAAAAGATTAATCAGGGTAAGTATAGAAGATTTAGTGTTAGCGAATCTCGCTCCAGGCGCGGCAAAGGAAATAGAAGAATCAGATTTTTTTAAAAAATTGAAAATCGATAAATATTGAAAATATTTTTTTCTACATCAAAAAGAATATACTGATGGATGTTATTTCAAAAAATTAACGAAGTATAATTTCGTTTGGTACGATTTTGTATTACTATCATTATTATTTAAACTTTTAAATTTATCATCATGTCACAAAATACAAAATCATCAACACCCCTACTATTGGCAGGCCTGGCTGCATTTGCTATTTATAAGTATAAAAAAATGTCGCCCGAAAAGAAAAACGAGCTAAAAGAAAAAGGTATGGACCTGGTGGACAAATACGTTCCCGCCTCAGTAAAAAACATTTTCAATAAAAATAAAAACGCAAACACTGAAAGCGTTTGATGAGTTGAATTAAATTTTTCAATAAAAAATGCCTGCAATTTTTTAAATGCAGGCATTTTTTATTTACTGAATTTTCTATTTTATAAAACCCTTGATAAGGTCCATTAATCCACCTCCTCCATTCTTTTGTTGCTGTTGTTGTGCGCCGCCAGCCAACTGCGAAACAATATCCATTAGTCCGCCACCGCTACCTCCTTCTCCCTGACTACCACCTCCCATTAGCTTACCCAAAATATCCTGCAATCCTCCACCTCCTCCGTTTGCCTGTTGAGGAACCAACTCACTGACTTTGCCACCTGTTATGGAATTCAAAAGCCCATCAAGAGAAAATCCACTTTCATTGGGGTCATTTGTCTTTTTCACAAGGTTGCCAATCACATCCGGGATCATGCTCGATGCTACATTATTTGCCTCGCCTGATCCTAAATTAAATTTGCTCATTAGCTTTCCCGCCAAATGCCCCACCATCATATTTACAATAGGATTGGATAACAAACCTTTGCCTGATTGTGAATTATTATTACCCCCAAAAAGTGAAAGAAGGTTCTGCAATCCGCCACCAGCCACCATATTGCGCAAGCCCGATGCTACGGTATTAGTTGCTTCCGCCACCACGGCATCTTTTTGGTCAGCAGGTAATGTGTCATTATGGGCAGCATTATCGTTGGCTACGCCTTTTACAAGGTTGAATAATTCTTCTAACATAGATTTAAATTTTAGGTGATAAGAAAATTTTTTATAAGTACAAGTTAATGAATAGATTGTTTCGCAATTCTAATTGATTGCTATCACTCAAAAATATTTTTGAAAATCTGTATAGTTACTTTTCTTTTTCTGCATCAAAAGAGAAAAATAATTTATTACCACGAAAAAATTACTTCGCTGCGGTTACAGTATGGACAATTAGTTCCAGCTTTTTCCAGTTCATGGCCAGTTGACAAAATGTATTCAACACCGGGCTCTCTTTTTCAGATATTAGTTCTAAATTTAATCTGGATAAAGCAATTTAAACTCTAATACTTTGACTAACGCAGTTCGTTAAATTCTCATCTTTTTTACAAACATTTCAACAGACAAAAATGAGAAATAGAAATAATGTTTCAAGCATTGTATTTTCAATTTACATCCTACTTTCATTTTATGTATTTGGAGGAGGAATAGTTAATTCGCTTGTGGCATATAGAACCTGGCGCCTGGTAGGACCTGCTGAATTCCCAAAGTTTCATCATGTCGATAGTGCTCTAATCATTCCTTTTTTTGTAATCTTCTTTTTCCTTTCTTTTATTCCACAAACTCTCTTGCTCTGGTTCCGACCAGCAGCCATTCCAAAATGGTTAGTGG
>JBDSHT010000329.1:0-2519 GCA_039918315.1 Ginsengibacter sp.
CAGGAGAGCTATGGAAATATCTCCACAACTTCCACAGGAACCATCCTAAGAAAAGTGATAGAATTACAACAGCAAGGAGCAGATATTTTTTTTGGTGAAAAAAGTTTTGAGGTAGAAGATCTTATGCGGGTTAATGATGATGGAAGAGGAATGATCAGTATTTTACGTGTGACTGATCTTCAGGACAGGCCTAAACTTTTTTCAAGTTTTATGCTGCAAATGTTGGCTGAATTATACGCCGTTTGCCCGGAAGAAGGAGATTTGGATAAGCCGAAACTTATAATTTTTATTGATGAAGCACATTTGATTTTTGAAGAGGCAAGTAAAGCTTTGCTGGATCAGATTCAGACGATCATTAAGTTGATAAGATCGAAAGGAATAGGTATTTATTTCTGCACACAAAATCCAATGGATGTTCCGGCAGGTATCCTTGGTCAATTGGGATTAAAAATTCAGCACTCACTTAGAGCGTTTACTGCAAACGACCGGACGGTGATAAAACAGACAGCTCAAAATTATCCTGAAACAAAATTTTATAAAACGGAAGACCTGATTACCCAATTAGGAATAGGGGAGGCGTTGGTAACTCTTTTAAATGAAAAAGGAATCCCTACGCCGCTTGCTCACGTTATGATGTGTACTCCTCGCAGCCGCATGGACGTGCTCACACCAACTGAAATCGATGATCTCGTTAGCAGTTCAAAATTAGCGGCAAAATACAATCAGGTAATTGACAGTCAAAGTGCCTATGAAATGCTCACTGCTAAATTAGAAGAAGCGGCAGCTATTGCCCCGACTGTAGTAGCGGGAAAAACTGCCAAACCAGAAGAAAGTACTTTGGAAAAAGTAGTTAATAATTCTGTAGTGAAAAGTATCGTTCGCACTGCAGGAAATACGATTGTGCGAAGTCTTCTTGGTTCATTGGGGCTGGGAGGAAGAAAGAGAACTTCAACTAAAAGCTGGTTTTAATTAGTGATTTTTAAAAATAACTTTCCATTTACTCGCAGAAACTGACCACTTACTAAAAAGTCGACTAATTTAGTTGGGTTTCTTTAAATAAAACCTTGTGCAAGTTGTAATGTAAAGGTTTACGCATTATCTTCGTCATGGTTTTTCATAGGATATTGGATTTTAAAGCGGGACTAGATTTCTATCTGGGTCCCCTTTTTTTTTAAGCCTATTTAAATCGCAACCCTCATCTAACGCATTTTTTTTCTCCTGCCTCTCCCTTTCGTTTCATATTCGAACTATCAATCTGGCCTTTTCATTTATTTGTAAATTCAAAATAATGGCATTAATTTCGCCACGGTTTTTCATAGGATATTGGATTTTAAAGCGGGACTAGATTTTTATCTGGGTCCCTTTTTTTTGCCATTTAGTGAAATCAATCCTTCCTGTGAAACGGTTACGATATTTTCGTCCTGCAAAAAATCAAGAACTTTTAATATTTGCGTTTGTTTGAAAGCACTTAATTGATTTTTGAGAGAAGTCAAATCCAATGGATCTTGTGCAACTGTTTTTTTTATTTCTAAAGAAATTGAATGGAATTCTTCGTCAGAAATTGTAGTCTTTTTTAAATTGATACAATTATCACATACCCCACACCTTGCTAATTTATTATCATTAAAATAAGCACCGATCATTTGACTTCTGCATCGGGTTTTATTTTCAACGAAAGCAATCATTGCATTCAACCTTTCTTCAAAAGCACGTTTTCGTTTTGTAATATTTTTTTCATTTATGATAAGGTCATTAGCATTTATACGGTTTTGTAGAAATAATATTTGAGGCTTTTCCTTTTGTGGAATGTAGGAGATGATTCCTCTTCCGTCAAGTTCCCTAAATAATTCAAAAAGTTTTTGTGGCGGAATGGAAATGAAGCGGGATAATTTGTTTTCATTAATAGAAACCGAGAAATCAAATATGCCTTCATAAGATCGTAGCAAACCCTTTATCAAATCTGTATATTCCGGATAGGTATCTTCAAAAATCTCAAGGTCCTTTTTTGAAATAGTGAAACCAACAGTAGAAGGTGAAAAAAATTGTTCAGAATAACTAATCAATTCTTCCTGTTCCAAAATTTTCAAAACATTATTTACGACAAACGCTTCCAACTTAAAATTTTTTACAAACGTGTTGATGTCAAAATCAAACGAAAGTCCTTCGCCTGTACCGGAAGCTAACTGAAGATAATTACATAATGCACCATACACTTTTCGTATCATTTCTTTCAAAGGAAAACGAATGTCAGCCTGCTTCTTCAAATCATTTATTTCCGTATCATTATACAACAATACTGCATAAGATTTGTTACCGTCTCTGCCGGCACGACCTGCTTCCTGATAATAATTTTCCAGCGCATCGGGCACATCATAATGAATCACTGCTCTTACATCGGGCTTGTTAATTCCCATGCCAAAAGCATTGGTACAAACGATAACCCGAATCTTGTTATTGATCCATTCATCCTGTTTCCTGTTTCGATCTTCATGTGTAAGTCCGGCATGATAAAAATCGGA
>JBDSHT010000330.1:0-4396 GCA_039918315.1 Ginsengibacter sp.
AAACTCTTTCTGTATTTGGTAATGGATACCTCATCATCCGGCACTTTATACAAGAGATTAGAATTAATATTATTCAAAGAATTTACTCCAAATGAAACCGTATTTCTTTGCATTTTATTTATCGCAATTTCTGTAAAAATCATATCCTTCTTTGCTGCGTGTTGTACTCTATATCCATCTGCTGTAAAGGCACTCCAAGCCATGGCTGTATCATTCACTGCGACGTGATATTTGCCCAAGCCTTTTTCAGATTCTGCATTTAATTTCCATAATTTTTTATCGGAAAATGTGTAGGCAAAAAGCTCATCGTTTTTACTGTAAGAATAGGAAAAGTAAAGTGTGTCATTATGCACGAAAGGATAGGCGATAAGATTATAAGTAAAGGGTAATAAAAATTCCTGCTGATATCCTTTTAAATTGATGGAAGCTATGGACATTTGTCCTTCATTATTTGTTACGGCAGAAATGATTTTATCGTCGTTATAAAATTTCGGATAGGAGTAAAATAAGTTGCCCGGATTGGGTAATGAATCTATTATTTTACCATCTGCTGAATTTAAAATATGGATTTGATATTTGCCTGATGGCGGAACATTCACTGCCACAATCTTTTTCCCATCTTCGCTGATATCAGGTGAAAAATATTTTCTCCTTTTTGTTATCGTTTGCTGGTGCCCGTTAGAGGCATCAATAATCTGCAGATTACTGAAATTTCTATATCCCCATCGTGCATCCGGCTGATAGGAGGCGTAAACAATCTTTCCATTCTTGTAACTAAAGTAAGGATCGATATTATTATCAGGAACCCTGATATTTTTCATGGTGTTTTCATCGCTTACTACAAACTGAGATAGCTTATCATAACTACTTTTTACAAAGATTAAATTGCCTGCTTCGGTAAAGACTGGAAATTGTTCGTCCCTATATTTTTCTTTAGCGACACCACTCTTATTTAGAGCGCTGTCATTTGCAAATTGATTTTTAAAAAAGTTAAATGCATCGTTTCTAAATGCTTTGTAAGTGATTCCCGACTGTCTTTTAAATGCACTCTGAAATGGATAAATTAAATTTTTATAAGCAGCAGCTTCGTGCGTTACTTTATCCCAAAATTGGCCACCATATTTTTCCCTGCCATAAGCCACAAACAAGTAACCTAAAGCGTAATGATTTGGAACAAAATCTTTTAAAGAACCATTGCGCAATTTCATCCATGAATAATTTTTATCACCAATCCAAATCGCCCGGTAATCATTAAAAAAGGAAGGTATTCCTCCTCGGCCTTGTTTGCTATAATTCGTTTCAGTATATACCGCATCGCCTTCAAAAAACCAGTTAGGTATTGCGGCTGAATTAGCAAGTGCCTGTCCATTTTCTCCAAACAACACTCCCATAACTTTGGAGAGTCCCACATTAAATTGATTGTATTGAATTACATGCCGGTATTCATGTATCGTAAGCTGGTCGGCCCATGGAACGCTTCCCTGGGAAAAACTATTTTGCGGTGGAGTTAAATAAAATTCACTTCTGAAAGGACCTAGAGCCACATAACCATTTGAAATCGTAGTTTGATTTTGAAGTACAATATTAATTTTCTTCTTAGTTGTTTGGTGGGTGTCTTCCCGGATAAATTTAATGATGTTACTTACTCTTTTTGCTGTGCTATCCTCGCCCTTCGGAAAGATAATCCGGGTGTGGGAATCGTTAATTTGTTTCCACTTTATGGATGGAGGATTCCCCCCGAATACCTGTGAGAATCCCTGGTAAGAAATTATCATCGATACGATAAAAACGAACGAGCTGCGAATGGTGGTTGGCATAAGAATTTAAAGATATTTACATTGAAAACATGGTTTCAAATTTGCCTGTGACGGATCATCTTTTGGCACAATAAAGTTATCAATAAAATTTAGTTCTTGGAAATAGGAACCTTTCTATATATTTTCATTAAAATTTTGTGATGAGAAAGTTTATAAACTGTTTGCTTTTTGGTGTGCTGCTTGTCACATCCTGTAAAAAGCCAGAGGTAAAAGGCAATGCTTTATTCGAACAATATTTCGAAGCCAATATTTTAAATAGAAATTTTATTATCACACTTGCTGAAAATAATTCGGTGGATATTACATCGAGTTATAAGGGTTATGTTTTTGTGCTTTTGAAAACTGACATGTACCATGGACCACTTAAGGTAACCCTTAATGCATCAGTGTTTGAAGGCACCTGGAAGTGTAATGATGACTACAGCAAATTAACCATATCATTACCTTCAGTTCCACCAGAATTTGTTTTCTTAAAACGTGATTGGAAGTTCACAAGTAAGAGTTTGCCCACTTTAAAATTTGCTCCCTGGGGAACTACCGAATCTATTGCCCTCAATATGACACAACAATAATTATACTTTTCAAATTTTTTTAAAAGTAATTTCGCCGGCTTTTCCACTGCCATTAATATTTTGTAATTTTCCTTACTATTAATTTAGTCTCTTGATTTAAATTTCTTTAAAAATAATTTTTGAAAGTTTTTCATTTTAGAATACGTACTAAAAAAATTGCGCCCATCATGAGGACGTTGATGGTTAGTGGAATTCTTTTTTTTATAAATGGACTATGTTTCGGTCAGTTGCATTCAGAATTTAAAGCTACGCCCACTGAGGGTTGTGCGCCTTTGGTAGTTACTTTTTCAGACCTATCTACGGGCAATCCTGGTTCCTGGTCATGGGATCTTGGCAATGGAACTAAATCGATTCTTCAAAATCCCGCTGGCACCTATTTTACTCCAGGTACTTACACCGTTAAATTGGTTGTTCGAAATTCATTGGGTAGAGATTCAATTACCAAGACAAATTATATAACCGTTCGTGCTTCGCCGGAAGTGAAATTTAGTGGATCGCGTTTGCGCGGATGTTTTCCGCTCACTACACAATTTACTGATGCGAGCGAACCCGGTAACGGAACGATTACTAAATGGGAATGGGACTTTGGTGATGGCAATGCATCTTCTGAACAAAATCCTGTTCATACTTATACCATCGGAGGAAACTTTAATGTGTCGCTTCGTGTGACAAATAGTTTTGGATGTGTCACCTCTCAAACCTTTAATTCTTATGTCCAAATTGGAACTGGAACCGATGCGCAATTCACCAATTCTAATCCCAATTCGTGCGATAATCCGGTGACCATAAATTTCATAAATCAGTCAACAGGCACAGGAACGCTGTCATATCAATGGAGTTTTGGTGATGGTGGAAATTCTTCCCAACCTTCCCCTTCTCATACATATACAGTAAAAGGAAATTACGATGTGCAACTTATCGTTTCTAATTCTGTAGGGTGCAGCGATACGTTGAAAAAGCCCAATTTAATCAGCATTGGAAACACTGAAGCGAATTTTGAAATTCCCAGTACTGTTTGCCAAAATAGTTTTGTCAATTTTAAAAATACCAGTACACCGTCTCCCGGAAGTGCTTTATGGGATTTTGGTGATGGAACACTTTCTACTTCAATTAATCCTTCAAAAGAATTTACTACAGCCGGAGAATTTGATGTAAAAATGGTCGTTAATTTTGGAGCGTGTAAAGATTCTGTTACAAAAAAAATAACGGTTATTCCTGCACCGGTTGTGGGTTTTGCAGCCTCTGCTACAGCGGGATGTAAGGTTCCCCTTGATATCAATTTTACAAACACCTCTGATGCAGGAAACACATACTCATGGAATTTTGGTGATGGTGTTACCTCCGATGCAATCAATCCTTCTCATACATATTTGGTGGAAGGAGATTACGAAGTTACATTATTAGTAACCAACTCTTCCGGATGTACAACTCAGTTGGTAAAGCCTAAATACATCATCTTAAAAAAACCTGTAGTGTCTATTGATAATTTGCCCGCAAATGGATGCGTTCCTTTAACGCATACTTTTTCATCAACAGTAAAAACTACGGATCAAATTGTAAATTATCAATGGAATTTTGGTGACGGGAATTTTTCGTCAGAGCCAAATCCTACTCACGTTTATACCATTCCAGGAAAGTATGATATTACGCTAACATACACGACTGACGGAGGCTGTGTAGATTCTGTAAAGTATATAAGTGGTATTTTAGCAGGCTCCAAACCAAAAGCAAATTTTTCAGCAACTCCATTAAATACTTGTGCGGAAACAAGAATAGAATTTACCAATCTTTCCACAGGCGGTGCCAACGAATTTTATTGGTCTTTTGGTGATGGCGGTTCTTCTGCTTTTAGTGATCCTTCCTACAGATATTATGATACAGGTTATTTTCCGGTAACGTTGATTGCCATAAATAATGGATGCGGGGATACTCTTAGAATTCCTGACTACATACACATTAAACCACCGGTTGCACGTTTTAGTACTTCGCAGAATTGCAATGCTTCGG
>JBDSHT010000331.1:0-2760 GCA_039918315.1 Ginsengibacter sp.
AAATCAAAGGCTTCTTTACAACCTTCAGTAAATATCAAATGCTTGTCAGGAAATGCTTCGTGTACCAGCTTCACGTTATTATACATAGGCTCACCTCCACTCCATGTTTCATACCAGTGAAATCCGATGCCCCATAAATATTTTGCAGCTTCCGGATCATTTAATAAAGTAGATGCCCGTTGAAATAATAGATCGCGATTGTGATCCCATCCAATAATTTTTTAAGAAATCGCGTTCCTCTTCACCGGTATAAATGCAGGACTCCCAACGCTGTGTTGCCATCGGCTCATTCTGGATGGTTATGCCCCAAACAGGGATTCCTTCTTTTTCATAAGCTCCAATAAATTTGGTGTAATAGTTTGCCCAACTTTGAAAATATTCTGGCTTTAGTTTTCCTCCCTGGATCAGGCTGTTATTCGTCTTCATGAATGCTGGCGGACTCCAGGGCGATGCGTACAACGTAAGCTGGCCACCGGCTGCAGCCATTGCCTTTTTTATAAATGGGATTTTAAATTGACGATCATGACTTATATCAAATGTATTTAAAGCGGAATCCCCATCCTTTATATAGGTATAACTACCGCTGGAGAAATCACAACTGTTTATATTGGTTCGGGCAATCGTGTAACCAATTCCATTTTCTTTATTAAAATAAGCTTTCAAAAATTCGTCCTGTTTATCAGCAGGTAATTTCGCAAAAGTTTCGGCTGATGCATCAGTAAGCGCACCACCAATTCCCATGAATGTTTGAAATGTTTTTGTTGGGTCTATAAATACACAAACCTGGGTTTCAACCGGCTGACCGAATTGTTTAAATTGTAAAGTATCCGTTGGTGAAATTCTCAATTCAGAATTTTGCGCCGTTGTAAACACTTTCACGGTTTTACCATCTGTGGCAAATGCAGGAGCTTTTTTGGAAGCCACTTCCGTTTTGACCGGGTTATTGCAACCCACAAATAACACCGCTATTACAAAGAAAATATTCTTCATTCTTAAATGCATTTTACACCAGCTACGCTGGTATGATAAAAATTTTTCGGGTGTGAATATTAAATAGGCATTATCACCAAACATAAGTGCCCACTGCACCTGCAGCGAGTGAACTCACTACCCATTTATTTTTAAACTTGATATTAAAAGTGACTGCAGCACCATCATTTTCAACTATCAAAACCTTCTTACCTGTAGGTGTCAAAAATGCGACAGTGTTGATATTTCCGGAAACGTTACTGGCAATTCTTACCGAACTTGCGGGAACAAATTTGGATGCATGCGCAATGATATAATAGGCAACATTTCTGGAAATACTATTTCCATTTATGGTAAGCGCTCCTTTGCACATCGTGCAACCACCTTCAGTATGCGGGCCGTAACCGGCATCATTTGCAAGGTTCCATTCGAGCGCAACGCGACTCCAATTTCTCATAGAACCAATTACTACATTCTTCACATGCCATTTAAGATCACCATCGAAACTTCCATCTGAGGAAGTCCACTGTTCAGTAAAATAAACATTCTTAGAAGGGAACGCATTGTGAACCGTGGAGAGCGCACTGATGTCTCCACCATACAAATGAAATGCAGAACCATCCACATACTGCCGCGCATCAGGATCGTTTAAAATTTCAATTGGGTAATCTGGCTTGTCGCAATTATGATCGTACAAAATAATTTTAGTAGCAATCGAAGCATTCTTAAATGTTGGTCCCAAATTATTTTTTATAAATGTTGCCTGTTGCGCTGCAGTCATTACCATGCTTGGGTTATTGCCTCCATGCAATGGTTCATTTTGAATGGTGATAGCATCTAAAACAATTCCCTCAGCTTTCATTTGCTGAATATATTTTACAAAATATTTCGAGTAAGCATCATAGTATTGTGGTAGTAAACTACCCCCTTTAAAATTATTATTATCCTTCATCCATACCGGTGCGGACCAGGGTGAACCGAGCAATTTTAGAGATGGATTGATAGCAAGTATTTCTTTCAACAATGGTATCAACCCCGCCTTTGCTTTAGACAAACTAAAGTGATCTAAGTTCACATCTGTTTCACCGTCAGGCACATCATCGTAGGAGTAGGTTTCCGCACTTAAATCAGAAGCACCGATGCTTAAACGCAAATAACTTACTCCAATAGAATTATCTGAATTACCGAATAGTTCTTTCAACAAATTGGCTTTCACAGATTCGCTCAAAGCGTTGATAACAGTTACGCTACCATCGGTAAGTGTATATCCAAAACCATCAATCGTTTGATAGGATTGCGTGGAATCCACTTCTATGTTTGCATAAATATTAGCAGTCGTACCAAACGAAAGAATATCATTTTGTTTTACCAGCAATGCAGAACGGTCGCCTGTTGTAAGCCAAAAATCTACCTCGTTTGTTTTGGGAGGTTGAGGATTAGATGGCGTTTGAGGATTTGTAGATCCTCCTCCTGCACTACTTTTTTTAGAGCAATTGAGAAATAAAAAAAAGCACCCAATTAAAACAATGAAAATTCTTCTGTTATTTTTCATACTAGACTCTTTAAAAAAGATGAATTAAAATAAAAGGAGCAATGGATTAATATTCCTCCTTTTATTATAACCTTTCTTTGAACAATGCGAGGGTCGCAAAACAGAAGCGTTCCCTCACAAAAAATACATGTATTGGTTTTTCAATCCTTATTTTTTTGACTCTTTTATTCAGCCAAAATCATTTTTGTAAAAATCCTTTTACTGTGCTTTCAATCTTAAATACCAGGCGTTTCCAGTCT
>JBDSHT010000332.1:0-4725 GCA_039918315.1 Ginsengibacter sp.
GGGCAAAATTGCCGGACTATGGTGTATCGCCATTTCACAAACAATTTTGGAAAGGAGATTATACGCTTCACTTGCGACCAAAATATTCTTTCAATGTTCGTGCTGTTTCTACAAGAACCAAAAGAACTGAAACAGGGAATAAAGAAAATTTGCTGGGGAAATTTCTGGCAGATGGTTCTACCAATATTCAAAGAAGTGGCGAAGAGTATTATGATATTATGCCCATCTGGGAATGGGATAAAATTCCGGGCGTGACATCACGGGATTTTAAAGAAGATCAAAAGATGAATGTTCAATGGGGAGAAATGGGCAGCACTAATTTTACAGGAGGCGTAAGTGATGGTGTGTATGGATGTTCAGTTTACGAAATGGATTACAATGGAGTTCAGGCAAAAAAATCATACTTCTTTTTTGATGATGAAGTGGTATGTCTTGGTGCAGGTATTAATAGCAATAGTGCAGAAAATATAACCACCACTTTAAACCAATCCTGGCTATTGGGTGGAGCAAAAATATCATTAAACGGCAAAATTAAAAATGCCGGGAAGGAACAAAATGCGGATAATCCGGATTGGGTGTGGCAGCAAAACATTGGTTACTTTTTTTTACAACCATCAAATGTAAACGTAAGTGCGGGCGCACAATCCGGTAATTGGGCTTCAATAAACGCAAGCCGTTCTAAAGAAAAAATAACCGGCAATGTTTTTAAACTATGGATCAATCATGGCGTAAAACCTACAGATGGAAGTTACGCTTATATGGTTGTGCCGGGTATTAATGTAGAAGGAATGAATTTGTATAATAAGCAAAATATAAAAGTTGTAGAAAATTCAAATTCTATCCAGGCAGTGAAAAATGAAAATCTTCAAATGATGCAGATCGTATTTCATAAAGCAGGTACCATCAATGATAATGGAGTTTTAATTTCTGCCGATAAGCCTTGTGTTTTATTATTAAAAAATATAGATAGTAAAAATATTTCCATGTATGTGGCTGATCCTTCTCAAAAATTAGAAGAAGTAAACATAACCATAAAAACAAAATTGCTGAATGGCGAAAAGAAAATGGTTTGCAATTTGCCAACAGGAAACTTTGCCGGTTCGTCGGCTATGTTTCCATTGAACTAAAAATTTGTTTGATTTAAATTTTTGAGATGAAGATTAAAATTATTTTTTATTGTTTGGTTTGCATCTTGATTACAAGTTGCTCTGTGGGTAGTAAAGCGCAAAACAAAAACAGTAACCCATCAAAATTATTCGAACAATATAAAAACGACAAAGACAATTCAATACTTCCGGATTTTTCTTATGCAGGCTATCATAACGGAGATCTAACCATCCCAACAATCAATAATTACAAGGTATTTAATGTCACTGATTTTGGCGCTATTGCTGATGATACATTGTCAGATAAAGCAGCCATTCAAAAAGCAATTAATGCAGCTAATAAAAATGATTCCGGTATTGTATTTTTTCCAAAGGGACAATTTTTAGTAAATGAATACAGCGATGGCAAGGAAAGCATCGTATCAAAAAGTAGCAATATTATTTTTCGCGGAAGTGGCTCAGGCCCCGGTGGTACTGAGTTGTATATGAAAAATAATTTACCGCCAAAAAACCCTGAACAAATGTGGACAGTGCCACCGCTTTTTATTTTCACGAGCGGAGGCAAAGACCAGAAGATAGGCATAGTAAACACTTTCGCTAAAAAAGGTTCTTTCAAATTGCAACTTAATACCGCCGGCAATCTTAAAAAAGATGATTGGATTTTATTAAGAATGCGCAATAATGATCCGGCATTGATTAATAAAGAACTTGCACCAAATGATGCCGATGCTACATGGACCTCGCTCGTAAAAGATGGTGTTGAGTTTAAATTATATTACCAGGTAGCAAGCGTTGATGGGCACACAATTGAGCTGCAAGCACCCCTACCCTGCGATGTGGATTCTAAATATAATTGGGAAGTAATTCACTTTGCAAACATTGAAGAAGTTGGAATAGAAAACATTGCATTTACAGGCAATTGGAAAGACAAATTTGTACATCATCGTTCATGGCAGGATGATAGCGGCTATACACTTTTTCGTTTTTCACGCTGCACCAATTCGTGGATGAAAGATTGCAGATTTACAGATTGCAATGTAGCCGCCATCATCACTCAAAGTGCAAATATTACTATCACCAATTGCAGGGTAACCGGCAATGGCGGGCACGAAGCAATCACGAACAATGGCTCTACAAATATCCTGATGAAAAACCTGGTTGACGAGGCATCAATGTGGCACTCTTTTGGTTCATCGCATGGAGCAATGAATACAGTGATATTGAATTGCACTTATCCTTCTACGACTTGTTTTGAGGCGCATGCCAGCCAACCGAGAAATACGTTGCTTGATAATGTGCAAGGTGGAATGATGCAAAACCGCGGTGGTGGTGCTATAGAGAATATGCCCAACCACATGAGCGGTTTAGTTTTATGGAATTATGTACAAACAAATAATGCGATAAAAGATTTTGAATTTTGGCCGTTGACTTCGCCATGGTGGAAAATACCTAATCCTGTCATTGCCGGTTTTACCGGCAGTGGCACCACCTTTGCCAGCAATCAGTTGGGCTTCATGGAATCTTTAAATAAGCCGGTAACGCCGGGTTCTTTATATGAAGCCCAACTTAGATTGCGATTGCAAAAATGAATGTAGAAATGTGATCAAAAAAAACTAAAACAAAATGACCATGTCTGGAAAAAACAAATTACGGTTTAGTACTTTCTTTGCCCTTGCTATCACGATTATCAGTTGTGCATCATCCTCTTCAACGTCTTCTAAAAATGATCCGCCCGCAAAACAGCCCAATGTTTTAATCATTATGGCCGATCAGTGGCGTGGACAGGCGTTGGGTTTTTTAGGAAAAGAAAAAGTGCAAACACCATTCCTGGATTCTTTTTCAAAACAGAGTTTAGTGCTCACGCAAATGGTAAGCAACTACCCGGTTTGTTCTCCGGCAAGAGCTATGCTGATGACAGGAAAATATCCATTCAATAATCATGTTTATAGCAATGTAAATTCTTCATCAGCCCCTTTTGGCATTGAGCTTCCGCCAACGATTACTACCTGGTCAGATATTTTAAAAGCACAGAATTATTCTAACGGGTACATTGGCAAATGGCATTTGGATTCGCCACATGAACCCTATATACCTACCTCAAACAATGTCGGGAAAGTTGCCTGGAATGAATGGACTCCACCAAACAGAAGACATGGTTTTGATTATTGGTATGCTTACGGAACTTACGATGAGCATGATAAACCAATGTATTGGGATACTGATGCACCACGGGATGGCTTTCATTTTGTAAATGAGTGGGGGCCGGAGCATGAAGCTGATAAGGCATTGGCATTTTTCAATAATGAAAAAAATGTTCGTGATGCATCCAAACCTTTTTCATTGGTGGTATCAATGAATCCTCCACATTCAGAATATAAAACGGTTCCAAAAAAATATTTTGACTTGTATAATAATGTACCTCTTGAGTCATTACTAACTGATGCAGATATTCTACCTGCCGGCACAGAAATGGGAGATTTTTATAGAAAGAATATAAAATATTATTACGCAAATATCTCCGGTGTTGATGAGCAGATTGGAAGAATAATTGATGGCTTAAGAAATAATGGACAACTAGATAATACCTTAGTTATTATCACAGCAGATCATGGAAACTGTTTGGGAAAACATAATGAAGTTTCAAAAAATAATTTTTACGAAGAGTCGCTGATTATTCCATTTATTGTTTACTGGAAAGGAAAAATAATACCTGGTATTGATAACAAATTCTTAGGAAGCATTGTAGATTTCACACCCACCTTGCTTGATCTTATCGGGTACAAAAAATTTATACCAAAAGATTTAGATGGCAAAAGTTTTGCTCCTTACCTACTCAATAAAACGGGGCCAATACCTGCTGAACAATTTATACTCGGCAACATAGTGAGCAATAAAGTAGATGCCAATTCTGGCTTCAGGGGCATACGCACACAGCAATACACGCTTGCGTTTCAGAGGAAGGGAAAAAAATTAGAAGGCTTTCTTTTTGACTTAAAAAATGATCCGTTTGAAATGAATAACCTTTTTAACAAAGACGATAACCGGGTAATAGAGATGAAGAAAGATTTAATAAAATGGTTGAAAAAATCCAATGACCCTTTTGTGATTGACTAAAAGAAATAAGCGTTATTTTGTTTTATCCCCGCAGCTAACTTCTTAAAAAAAATCAACCAGTGCCAATAAATTTTAATCAATAAAATGCAATCAAAAAATAAAATTTATATCCACTTTTTGGTAATAGCTTTTGCTGTTTCAGTGTCAAGCCAAAATGCAACAGCACAGTCCTTTCAGGCCAAAATGAAATCCATCTATCATAAAGGTTGGATAGATCTTAACAAGAATGGTGTGATGGATATTTATGAAGATCCGACACAACGGATTGAAAAAAGGATAGATGATCTTTTATCAAAAATGACCATTGAAGAAAAGTCTTGCCAGATGGCAACTTTGTATGGTTACCATCGTGTATTAAAAGATTCCCTACCAACACCCAATTGGAAAAATGAAATCTGGAAAGATGGAATTGCTAATATCGATGAACACCTGAATGGCTTTATTGGTTGGGATAAGCCAACACCAGATCTGGCGATAATTAAAGACATTAAAAAACATGTGTGGG
>JBDSHT010000333.1:0-11485 GCA_039918315.1 Ginsengibacter sp.
ATAAATAAAATGAATTCGCTGCTTAATTCTATATTGAGTGTTTCACTATGTTGTATAAAATTTAGAAAATCATTCGTGATTTTGGTAATTGGAATATTATAAATATCCAGTTCATCTCTTTCAATAAAAAACAAAAGAAGATCAAAAGGTCCTTCGAACTCCGGCAATTTTATTTGATAAATTTCTGTGTTCATTCTAAAATTAATTTGAAAAGAAAATGGCTTTTCTTTTTCAGGATAAAAAAGAATTCCAATGATTTTTTCCCACCGGAATTGGCAAATTTATTGATTTATATCAGTTAGCAAAACCGCTTTGGAGAAGTGTTTTACACAACTTACCCCTATTGTAAAAAACAAAAAAACCGGGGACGATTCCCCGGTTTCAAAATAAATATTAGATTTTTTTACTTAGATTTTTTTACTTAGATTTTTTTAACTCGTCCCTAATTTCCATTAGCAACTGATCGGTAGAAGACGGTCCTGCAGGTGGCGCATCCTCTTTTTTCTTTTCCAATTTTGTTATTGCTTGTATCATCATAAAAATAACTAATGCTATTACAATGAAGTTGATCAGAGCAGCTAAAAATTTACCATAAGTTACGGCACCCCATTTTAGTTCAGCAATATTAGTCAGCCCCATCTTTTCCAGCACCGGAGATAATATCAAAGGAGTAATGATATCAGTTACCAACGAAGAAACAATAGCTCCGAAGGCAGCTCCGATAATTACTGCAACGGCAAGATCAACTACATTGCCTTTCATTGCGAAGGCTTTAAAGTCTTTAATGAAACTCATGGATTTTTGTTTTAGTTGTGAAAAGAATTATTTTTTTAAACCCGGGTATTCTAATTTTAAATCTTCCATCGCTTTCTTTAATTGGGAAGCAATTATATATTCTTTATACCAATTCTGGTCACTTGGCACAATGGTCCATGGCACTATGTTGCAGTTGGCAAAACAATCTTCATACATTTTCATATAGGTGTCCCATTTCAAAGACTCTTCATAATCCTTTGCATTATATTTCCACATTTTTGTGGGATCCTGCATTCGCTCATCCAGCCTTTCCTTTTGCTCCTGCGGGGAAATATGTAAATAGAATTTTAGTATTGTTGTATTATTATTTTCGACCAAAAGATTCTCCCAATCATTAATGGCTTTCATTCTTTTATGAGCGGTTTCATCATCGCACCATTGGTGAACGCGTGTTATCAATATGTCTTCATACTGACTACGGTTAAAAATTTTTATCATCCCTTTCGCAGGTGCATTCTTATGAATCCTCCACAAGAAATCGTGTTTTAATTCTTCTTCCGTGGGAGCTTTAAACCCGGTTACACTCACGCCTTGCGGATTCATAGAAGTAAAAACATTTCGAATGACACCATCTTTTCCACTGGCATCCATTCCCTGAATAACAACGAGAATTGCGTGATTGCCTTCGGCAAATAAAAGATTTTGTAATTGATTTAATTCTTCAAGAATTTTAACCGTTTCCTCTTTTATATCCTTTTTATCTAAATCGGAAGGTGCGCGTGTGCTGATTTCTTTTAAGTGAATGTCGCTCATGGCTTGTAAATTTTCAGAAAAATAAATGTACCGTTTATTATTTTGAAACCAACAATTATTAGCAGGAAAGTCAATTTCGTCAAAAAATTTGTCCTTCTAAAGTAAACAACCTGATCAGACTACCATAATTTCTTTTTCTTTCGTTTCAAGATATTTTTCTATTAAAGAAATATAATTATTGGTAATCTCCTGAATCTCTGCCTCACCATCTTTCGCAGCGTCTTCACTTAATCCGTCTTTTAAAAGTTTCTTAATATTTTCAATCGCGTCGCGTCGTATATTTCGAATAGCAATCTTAGCTTGCTCTCCTTCTCCATTACTTCGCTTTACCAATTCCTTTCTCCTTTCTTCGGTGAGGGGCGGCAGAAACAGGCGAATAATATTTCCATCGTTTTGTGGATTGATACCAATATTGGATGCTATAATGGCTCTTTCAATTGGTTGAAGCATATTCTTTTCCCATGGTTGTATCGTTAGTGTACGTGCGTCCATTACGCTTATATTTCCTACCTGGCCGATAGGTGTTGGATTTCCATAATAGTCAACTACAATACCATCAAGCATCGTAGGGGTTGCTTTGCCTGCACGAATTTTACTTAATTCAGATTCAAGATGCTCTAATGCTTTTTGCATTGTAACTGAAGTATTATCTGAAATGGCTAAAAGGTCGTCTGTCATTGTCTTTACAATTTTATTAGAATGTTATTCGTGGTTTAAATTCGAATTTAAGAAAATTTAATAATTGATAGCAATATACTTCCTTAAATTGGCACCTGACTTAACAGATTATTCATTTACCGGGAAGCATTTATATGCCATCATGGGCATTTTAAAAAAGACACAAATTTAGGAAATCAGTCTGAGATAGACTAAAAGGAAGGCTCGTGTTCCACTACCTCGCCCACCATGTTTACAATCTTATGGGTTTTGATAATGGATTTTTTGGAAACTGAAGTATTCAAATGAACCACCTTAAGTTTTGGTCTCCGATAATAAACTAAGGCTACTCCTACAATTGCTGCAGCAGTAAGGGAAAGCATAACAGTTGTGGTGCCTGTAAAACGCAAAGTGTAGGCAAGAATTATAAATAAAATATTTGCACTCACACAGACGATTGTTACCTTTTTATGGCAATAGCCAAGTTCGAGGAGTAAATGATGAATATGATTTCTATCAGGGCTAAACGGAGAACGACGGCTTAATATACGAAGGCCTACCACTCTCAAAGTATCAAAAAGAGGTATAATAAGAATTGCAAAACCGATAGCCGGTGCAGAGGCGATAGGTAACGCTCCTCCTGCATTTTCGGCAAGAGAAATAAATTTGATTACAAATATGGAGTTCAAAAGCCCTATCAACAAAGAGCCTGTATCACCCATAAATATTTTTGCAGGATGAAAATTATAAATTAAAAAAGCTACAAGGCTTCCTGATAAAGAAAAGGCCATTACGGCGTATAAAATTTCACCAGACTGAACAAAATAAAACCCAAATACTGAAGAGGTTAATAATCCAAGTGATCCGGCTAATCCATCCACACCATCAATTAAATTAAATGAATTGGTAATAACCACGATTGTAAACAGAGTCAATACAATGCTTATAAACTGAGGTAATTCATGTATTCCTAAAAAGCCGTACATGTTGGTAATCTGAATTCCACCAAATTTAATGAGAATACCAGCCGCCAGCACTTGACCTATAAATTTTTTGGAGGCAGAAAGAATAAGAATATCATCTTTGATACCCAGAAAAAATATTACTAAAACAGCAGCAGCAAAATATTGTAGCGATCCCACAGCAGAGGAAGGTGTGCCCATCAAAGTGGCGATAATAAACCCTGCAAAAATTCCAAGGCCACCTAACGTAGGTATAACGATTTTATGAACTTTCCTTTCATCTGGCTCATCAAACAGTTTTTTATTTTTGGCTACCTGTATAATTACCGGAATTGAAAAAAAGGTAATTGCGAAAGCTAACACTCCACTTAATACGATGTTATCCATACATGGGGGATTATAATATAATTACCATTTCAAAAGTATGATTTGATTTTTTAAAATTATACTTTTTAATGTGAGAAATAATAAAATCTGGCATTCAGATAATAAAAACTTGATTTTACAAAAGCCAATTATCGCGAAAAGTCTAAGCAGTAAACGTTTAGTTTTATTAACTTATTTTAAAGTCTGGTCAAAAATTACACATTTTAATCAAGAATTTTTTCATCCACTGAGTTCGCCACCATAGAATCACCCAATTTCCTCATTGGGTTTTTCCGGTTTTCATCATAAAAATTCCGATGATTTATAATTTCAATGGCCTCAAAAATTGCCGCAGTGAATGAAGAAGCGTCCGCTTTATCTTTACCCGAAATATCAAAGGCAGTTCCATGATCCGGACTAGTTCGAACGTGTGGCAAACCTGCTGTGAAATTTATCCCTTCACCCATAGCAAGCGATTTAAAAGGAATCAATCCCTGGTCGTGATACATTGCCAGCACTGCATCAAAATTTTCCTGTTGGCCTCTTGCAAAAAATGCGTCAGCAGGAAATGGTCCCACAACTAACATATTATGTCTCTTTGCATCCTTTATCGCAGGCTTAATAATTTCTTCTTCTTCTGTACCTATCAAACCGAAATCACCGGCATGAGGATTTAATGCGAGCACTGCAATTTTTGGCTTATCAATATTAAAATCTTTCCTAAGCGATGCGTGCAAAATATTTATTTTACTGAGGATCAGTTCTTTGGTAATGAGGGTAGAAATTTCTTTTACCGGTACATGTTCTGTCACCAATCCAACTCTAAATTTGCCGGCAACCATCAACATCAAAACGTCGGGAACGCAAAAAAAAGCTTTTAGAAAAGGCGTATGTCCTGTAAAAGGAAATCCCTCGGAGTGTACATTTTTTTTGTGTAAAGGAGCTGTAATCAACGCATCGATGTGGCCATCTTTTAAAGCATTGGCAGCAAACTCTAAACTATTGACAGCATATTTTCCACCGGTTTCATTTAGCTCGCCAGGAACTACAGCAATTTCTTCTTCCCAACAATTGAAAATATTTACCTGCTTGGTATTTACTTTGCCAAATTCTTTAATGTTGCTAAAACTAAAATTTAAATCGGGGATTGTTTTTCTGTAAAAGTTAATCACCTTATTATTTGCAAACACAATAGGTGTACAAAATTCTAAAATCCGGCTATCGGAAAGGGACTTGATAATTAACTCGGGACCAATACCATTTGTATCGCCACAGCTAAATCCAATTACCGGTTTTCTATCTATTATAATATTACTCAAATTAGTTTCGTTAACGTCAGGCTTGCAAGGTACTAAATTCTTATATGCCTTCAATAATGCATTTGAGTTATAGTTTATGAATACCCTAAAATTTTATAATTTATTAGCGCCTACATAATTTTCTATGGGCATACGGTTAGAGATACTTCGGGCCAAAGTCATTTCGTCAGCATATTCTAGTTCGCCGCCAAAAGCAATGCCCCTCGCAATCGTGGTAATTTTTACCGGCGATTCGGTCAGCTTTTTTCCGATATAATAAATGGTGGTGTCGCCTTGAATATTGGGGCTCAGCGCAAAAATTAGCTCCTCTATTTTTTCTTCAGAAACCCGTTTTATTAAAGGAGAAATTTGCAGTTGATCAGGGCCTATTCCATCCAATGGAGAAATGATGCCGCCCAGCACATGATACAATCCATGAAATTGCTGAGTACTTTCAATCGCTATTACATCACGTATATTTTCTACCACGCAAATCAATTGCTGGTTGCGGCTTCTATCCGAACATATATTACACAATGGCTTATCCGATAAATTATAGCACCGTGAACAGGAGTGTATTTCGTTCCGTAATTTTAAAATGGTCTCGCTAAATAATTGAACTTCGGCCACTTCCTTTTTTAATAAATGAAGGATCAATCGTAAAGCTGTCTTTTTACCGATGCCAGGTAATTTTGCAAATTCAGCAACCGCATTTTCTAACAAAGAAGAAGAAAAAATCATTAGGCAAATTTAAGAAATATCGTGAGGGAAAAAGTAAATAAGAACGTGAAAGATTATAGCAAGGGAAGTATAGCTACAACACCACATCTACGTCATTATCCCAGTTGGCCCTTACTTTTAATAATTGCGAAATACTAAAAACTTTCTCTGGTTGTTTTTGAAGTGCTTTGTTTACAGGATCATAATGCCCTGGGTCCCACACTCCATTTTGATTGGTATCATCCAGGATACGCATATCATATTCGCCCGGATCAAATAATTTTTGAACAATCGTTTTTGACGTTAATGGAATTGATTTAACTACCTGACCATTACCAATAAATTGCAAGACCGGATGTTCGAACTTTTCTAAGTTTTTAAAATTTAATTTAAGACTTCCATAATCACTTTCCTTTTTTGCACGAAAAGAAATTGTATCCATTTTCGCCAACTTTAACCCAAATGTGTCGGTGGCAAAAGCGGTGTCCAATATTAATTTGTAGTAACCACTCCCTTCCCAACTATGCTGAACAGTTACCTCTTTAAATGTCGTATCTAAATAAATACGGGAAGAAGGAAGTGTTGTAAAAAGAGTATCGGTTAGCTTAATTTTAGAGCTGTCAAAATTTTTAAGCGGCGTAATGAATTTAATGATAAGCGGTGTAAGAATATCTTGGGTACCATTAGATATAGACGTTGTGTATTTAAGAATTTTTTCCTTTTTATCGCCACTTCCTGTGGTGGGCTTTTGCTCTTTTTTCTTTTCTGCATAAGCATATAATTGAGCCTTGGTTACCACAAACGATACTACAACAGGGCTATCGGCAAAAGCAAAAGTCTGTTCTTCCGAAGTGTACATTTTTTGACCGCTTTCATCTTTAATAGCAAACAAATGATACGTGTCTTTTGCAAGATTATTAAATTGAAAATCACCTTTGTTATTTACGCGGGTAATGTACTTTGGCTTGTGTTTGAAAACTGCAGAATCACTCAAATCATTATACAGCAAAACCAACAAAGTGGTGTCAATTTTCCCGCTTTCTGCCAGTTGTACATTCCCTGAAAATGTCAAAGAATCAATGTAAGTACCGGTTGAAAAAACATACGTAAAATTCGGGTAGGGATTGTTTTCATTAAGATCGACTATTGATTTCCCAAGCTGCAAACTGTAGGTAGTGTTGGGTTGCAGCGTATCTCTCAATTTTATAGTTATCGTTTTTAATTTAAAATCGATGTTAGGATTTATTATTGGCGTGGGTGAAACCAACAAGTTTTCCTGAAGATTTTGCAATTGAATATACTCATCAAATGAAAGCGTAATTTGTTTTCCTTCAAACTTAATACTGTTGTTTGGCGGAGTCGCTTTTAAAAGTGTAGGAGGCAACGAATCACGAACGCCTCCAGTGGGTACTCCGATCTGCGCACAACTGCTCGACATGGTACTAAGCATATAAAAAACTCCTACGGACAGCAACAAAAAAAGGGTAGTACGTATTTTCATTTTATAAAAAAGCAAACTTAATTGCTTTGAGTGGATATTATTTTTTGAGCATCATAAATAAATTCTAAATAGAATCCTCTTCTTCTAAAATATCATGAAGAGCAACAGCCAATTTATTATCTTTTACAAAATTGCACCATTCACAATCTTCCTTACCGCAACCCGTATAAAAATCGTGTGCTTGTATTTTTTCCCAAACGGTGGTAAGCTGGTGCTTAACGGTTTCTATGTCTTCAGGCTTTATGTAAATTTTTCTCTTCTGATAACCCTTGGCTTTATCAGGTTCTACAAAATCAAATTCGCTGCTCACCACTTTCCAATCTTTACCATCCATGTTATCAATTAAAATCTTATAAAACACGGCTTGCCGCCAGTAATCACCGCCATTGGGCTGCTTATCATCGGGAGGCATTAGTTTATTTTTTGTGTAAGGACTGTTTACATTCCCGGTTTTATAATCCACCACATTTACCTCTTTACCATTAAACTCCATCTTATCAATTTTCCCTTTTATCGGGATTCCATTCGATGTTACATTTTTAATGTTTCGTTCAACGGCCACTATTTTACTAAAAGTCTCTATGTAATTATCATAATAATCATTCAACACTTTCTCTCCATATTCCATGCGCCTGTCATAAGCTTCCTTCGTAAAGTTTTCACGATGACGATGCATGTACCATTTGAAATAACCAATCATCGTATCCTTTGACGGGAATTTCTGATTGGCATCTTTTTGCATTTCTTCAAATAGTTTTTGCAACGCAAAATGGACAGCACTTCCGAACTCCAGGTTCTCTGATTTCCCTGAAGGAATTCGAATTAAATTTTTATAATAAAACCCAAGTGGGCAATCCAGATAATTGTTCAAAGAAGTTACATTCATTACATATTTCTCCAGCAATGGAGTGATGAAATCCTTCTCTGATTTTTCAATTTCCGGTGCCTGGTTTTGATAATTCAACACTTCATATTCCATTAATTCTTCCGGTGGCAATGTAATATTTTGGATTCCAAAACCCATGGCGTCAATAATCTCAGCGATGAACATAGAAGGCTCTACTTCTTTACCATCAGGCTTTATTTTGATAAAAGAAATTTGCAAATATTTTTCAGCCCTGGTAAGTGCCACATAAAATAAACGCCTCAATTCTTCTTCTGCATTTCCGGTAGGCATTGATGAAAATAATGTGTCAGGCAAAGTATATCCGTCCGCACGCTTTTTCTTTTTCTCCCACAGATAGGCATTTACACCTGTGATAAATACATGTTCAAATTCAAGCCCTTTGGAACCATGAGCTGTCAAAAGATTGACACCCTTTTCTGCTCCCGAAACCTGGATGAGAGGAAGCGGAAGTTTTTCCTGCTCCATGGATTCAATCACGGAAACCAAATCCGCCAAAGTAAGAAATGGGCTTCTTGCAGTTTCCTGTTTTAGGAAATCAAACAACGCAGTTAGAATTTGAAGCAACCGGATTTTGTCAGGATCCTTCATGATGTAAGAAAGAACTCCTGCATCAGAAATTATTTTTTCAAAAAGTTGTTGCAGTGTAACATTGGATACGTCTGCAATCAAATTCTCTAGCATCTTGCTAAAATCTTTTAACGCAGGTAATAGCCCTTTATCGAAAAGATCTTTTGAACCCGCTTTCGACTTATCATACAATAATCTCCTGATGGAAGTGGGCTCTTTACTGTACATGCGGCTATTGACTTCCACCGTAATCTTTGCTATTTCAATCGGGGGAATTTTGTAAAAATCAAAATGTAGTATCTCGAATAAAAGCTTATCACCGCCGTAAGGCGTGTCATGTTCTGCTGCGAGATAACGAATGATGGTCAATATTTTTTTAGCAAAAGGATCTTCCAAAATATTGATACTTCTTTTAGAAAAAGTTGGAATATTTTTCAATCGGAAATAGCGCATTAATTGTTCACCATAAATATTTTCCTTGTAAATGATCGCGATATTTCCAGGATTTGTTCCGGCATTAATAAGGGTTTGCACCTTGTTAGTAATATCCGCCATTTCATCTTTTACGGTATTGTATTCTACAATTGTTGGCAGATGCGTTAATGATTTTAATTCTGCTTTTGAAGAAACTAACTCTTTACTAAGCCCTTCAAATTTATGGATTAGTCTCTCCTCGTTTTTGTCAATCACAGATTTCGAAACATCAAGGATAGGTTTTGTGGAGCGATAATTATTTACCAAAACTATTTTTAAAAGATCGGAATAGCTGTGCGCAAAGTTTTCCATGTTCTCAATGTTGGCACCTTGAAAACGGAAAATACTTTGGTCATCATCTCCAACAACAAATACATTTGGCGATTCCCAAAAGCTGATAAGCAATTTTACAATTTCATTCTGTGTTCCGCTTGTATCCTGGTATTCATCCACCAAAATGTATTGAAACTTTTCCTGGTAGTTGGCCAACACATTTTTATTTTCTGAGAACACCTTTATCACCCAATTGATCATGTCATCAAAATCATACAGATTATTCTTCTTCATCAAAGCCTGGAATTTTTCAAATTCATCCACAGCCGCACGAAGCTTTTCCATCCTTTCTATTTCATCAAAATAGGCAGGTTTATAATCCCCTTTTTCATAAACACCTTTACGAGAGTTCTTGTATTTAAAGTTTTCACTGTCCTTAATTATTTCCAGATATTCATCTATTCTTTCTTTAATAAAATCCGGTTTCCAACCCTCCCGTTTCATGGAAGAAAACAAATGTTGCAGGTTCGCAATTTCGTAATACACATCGCCACGATACCTTTTGAGCACATTGTCTTTTGGTAAATTATCGATAAGTATTTTGTAGAGTTGAATCTTCTCCAAATCTGAAACAGGGTTGAGAGAATTTTTTTCGAAGAGCGATAAATTCTCCTGGATTACTTCATTACAAAAACCATGAAAGGTGTAGATGTTTACTTTATAAGCATCCGGGCCAATGAATTGTATCAACCTTCTTCGCATGGCGAGCGCGCCGGCTTCCGTGTAGGTGAGGCATAAAATATTTTGCGGCAGCGAATCTGTCTCCAATAATATCTTCCCGATTCTTGCTGCGAGTATCTGTGTTTTGCCCGTTCCCGGACCAGCAATCACCATTACAGGACCTTCTATGGTATCAACTGCTTCTTTCTGTTGTGGGTTTAGTTTTTGGTATTCTTCAGTAAATTTTTTTAATAATTTCTCTCTATAAGTGGACATACTTACGAAGTTAAATTAAAAGGAGTATAGTTTATTGTAGAGTAAAAATCAGAATGACTCTAACAGAATTTCTGGAATTAGGAAACTGCAAAAAATGAGTGAATAAATTTAGAAAAATTAAATTTCTATCCCGGCATCCGGGTAATGTACTTTTCCATTTGCTTCACCTGGTCAACGATTTGAGGCGTGGTGGGCTTTAAGGATTTCACCTTTTTAAAATATTGTTTCGCTGCGCGGAACTCTCTTTTATTAATCATGATAGAAGACAATTGCAAATAAGCAGCCGCTTCATTTTCTTTATCGGGCAAGCCTACACGAATGGCCTGGCGAATATAATTTTCAGCTTCCTTATTATTTCCTTTTTGCATCGCCAACATACACAATTGCAATTTGTTAGCTCCCTCAGCTTCCTTCATAGGAAGACCAAGGCTAAGGCTTTTTTTCATGTTCTTTTCGGCACTTTCATAATCCTGGTTTACCATGTCCAGATTTCCTTTCAATGTAAAATAAACAGACCTTACAGGTTTGATAAGCAGGCCAGGAAACCAGATCGAATTCAAAACTTTTTGAGCACCTTCCATGTTACCACTTTCCATGTGACCTTGTATCAAACGCATGGGCCCGAATAGAAAATGACCTAGTACCAAAATCAAGGCAATTAAATATAAAATGAAAGACGGCCAAAAGCCCGCTTCAATATTCACAATGATACCAGCCACCAGAAAAACACCACTTAAAAGGAGACGGTATTTAATAATAAAATTCAAAAACTTCATAATCTTTATTTATTAATGCAGCAGCCGTGTTGTTTGAACCGCGCCGGCAAATGTCGAACTTTTTCGCTTAAGAATTAGTAATTGGAAGAAGATTAGTGGCTGGGTTACAAATATAGTTTGTAAGATAAATAATGCGCATAGTCCGGGTATTAAATGGTCTTAGTTTACTAAATCGAAAGTTTTACCTTAGCAAAAACCAAACATTCGCTTTTGCTGATATTTTGGAATTTTAGTAAAGTGAGCTTAATATGAAAATAATCTACTTAGCTATCTTTTTATCCGCAACCATTTTCTCGTGCAATACGCAGTCATCAGAACCTGTTTTGGACAAAAATATCCCGAAAGACATCTGGGTTAGCGCACCGGGGAAAGATAGCTTGCTGCTGCTGACTGACAGGCCTCCAAATTTAGAAACTCCA
>JBDSHT010000334.1:0-8276 GCA_039918315.1 Ginsengibacter sp.
AAAGTAATCGTAGAGTCCGATTCTGTTTCTAACCCAATCGCTGTAAGATTTGGCTGGGTCGATGATGCAGGCGAATCTAATTTATTTAATAAGGAAGGATTCCCCGCAAGCCCTTTTAGAACTGACGACTGGAAAGGCGTCACGCAAGACGTAAAATATTTTATAAACCTGTAGAATATTTCCACACATTTTGTTTGCTTTTCGCAAAAAATATTTTTTCAAATAATAATTAAAAGATCTGCTGCTAAACAGGTCTTTTAATTATTATGAAATTCATGTGGTAAAAAAAATATCATAAGAATTACCATAATCTTCAAGCCCGGTTTTAAGAATATTCGTAGATCTTTTCTTCCTCTAAAAATTGTGTGTCTATAAAGCTGCAACTGAAAAGTGTGCGTAAGCATTGCATATAAAAAATCTTTTTATTGCACAAATTAGCACGGTATTAAACTTGATCCGGACTTAATTAAACTATAAAACATTTAGAGAAAATTTTAAGAAATAATTATTTTAATATTTTTGGACAGTCTGATTTTTATTCTCCAGATTTTTTACTTTTTTGAAAAATTTCCTTCTTTAAAGAGAATAAAATATGTTCAATAGATAAAAAAGTATCATTTTGATGTGTTTAAACAGGTTAGATTTGAATTCTTAAAACAACGTTATGAGTAAATGCTTTTTTCAACGGTTAGGTATTTTTTTTGTAATGGTATTAATGAGCTCATTTGCTTTTGGGCAAAAAAATGTTTCCGGCTCTGTTAAAGATAATATTGGAAACATTCTTTCCGGAGCTACCATTGCCGTCAAAGGAACGAACACCAGTATACAAACAGACAATTCAGGTAATTTTACAATCTCGGTTCCGGCTAACGGAAAGACTTTGCTAATTACTTATGTTGGTATGGAAAGTCAGGAGGTGGCGATAGGTAACAAGAGTAATATTACTGTTGCCCTCACTTCATCTGCCAGTGCCCTCAGTGATGTAGTAGTCATTGGTTATGGTAAAGCTAAAAAGACGAATCTAACTACTGCGCAAACAACTATATCTGCCAAAGACATGGATAGAACCGTCAATACTACCATTGAACAGGCGATCCAGGGAAGATCAGCAGGTGTTTATGTAACACAAAATTCTGGTCAACCCGGTGGCGGTCTCTCTGTAAATATCAGGGGTGTCAGTTCTATCAATGGTAGCACACAGCCTTTGTACGTAATTGATGGTGTTCAAATTCAACAGAGCTCAGACGTAGCGTATGGCGGACAAAGTTCTACCAATCCGCTGGCCGGTTTGAACCCCGCCGATGTGGAAGACATCCAGGTATTGCAAGGTCCTTCCGCCACTGCAATCTATGGCTCACGAGCTACAAATGGAGTATTGCTAATTACCACAAAACGTGGTAAAGCCGGTACTACCAAATTAAATTATGGAATTCAATATAACATTCAAACGCCTCCACGTCATCTTGACGTGATGACTTTACCTCAATACGCTCATTTAGTAAAGACTTATCACGCACTTCAAGGCGGTACTACTCCTCAAGAACTGTTAGATTCTTCTTTGCTGGGGCCGGGCACTGATTGGCAGCGGGAATTGTTTACCAATGCTCCGATGACCAAGCACCAGTTAAACATGAGTGGCGGAAACGAGAAGACGACTTACTATGTATCAGGAGAATATTTAAATCAGGATGGAATAGCTATCGGGTCCGGGTTTGACCGTTATGGTTTTAGGTTAAACCTCGACAATAAACCAAGGGACTGGGTTACTCTTGGAGTAAATTTAAGTTTTGATCAAACGAATGAAAATATAACCTCAAGCCAGGAAAGTGTTATATCCGATGCTATCGGACTAACTCCACAAGTTCCGGTTAAAAACCTGGATGGTACATGGGGCGGAGGCGACATTGTCAACGGAGCAAATCTCTATGCGCCTGTCAATCCTATTGCAATCGCTAATTTGAAAACCAATAAAAATGTAAGAAGGCAATTTCTCGGTGGTCTAAATCTTGGGCTTAATTTAATGCCGGGACTTTCTTTCCGTACATCTTTCAATACAAATATTGGTTATGGTAATTCAACCTATTATCAACCTACGTATGCTATTGGATGGGCCATCAATACAACGGCCAATCTTACCAACGGTACCAGCAACAATACCTATTGGAACTGGAATCAACTTTTAGAATATACCAAAACGATTGGCAAGCATACAATTAGTGTGATGGCGAGCCATGAAGCACAGGAATCGAAATGGCAGAATGTGGGTGGTAGAAGAACTGGATTTCTTACCAATGATATATTTGATCTGAATGCGGGAGATCCAACCACAGCAAGTAATTCAGGTGGATCCGGTGATTGGGGAATGGAATCTTATCTTGGCAGAGTAAACTATAATTATGATAACAGGTATATAGTTACCGGTTCATTTAGAAGAGATGGATCTGCTAATTTTGGTCCCGATAACCAATGGGGAAGTTTCCCTGCAATTTCTGCAGCTTGGAGGGTTTCTCAGGAAGAGTTTTTTCATGTGCCTTTTATCAGTGAATTAAAATTGAGATTTGAAACCGGTCTTACAGGAAACCAAGGCGGTGGTGGTGGAATTTATTCACCTTTGGGAACAGGTGCCACTCCAACAGGAACAGGATTTCTTCCAACACGGTACAGTAATCCAGGTCTGAAATGGGAAGAAACAAATACCAACAATGTGGGTATTAACCTTGGCTTGTTGAAAAATAAAATAACAGTGGAGTTTGATTATTTTGTGAAAAATACTGACAATTTATTGATGGTAAATCCATTACCATGGTACATGGGAACCAACGGCCAGGGTGCTGTAAGTGCACCTACTGTAAACCTTGGATCATTGCAAACCAAAGGATGGGGATTTACAATAAATACAACCAACGTTAGTAATAAAGATTTCCGTTGGGAAACAAACCTAAACCTTTCCAGTTTTGAAACCATCATTAAGAGTTTTAACTCCGATGCATCTTTTGTTAACCGCACCTCATGGTGGATGAATGACTGGACTCAGCGTTCTGCCGTAGGAAAAGCTCCATGGTTATTCAGAGGATATATTGACGATGGTTTGTTCCAGACAATTGATGAAATCAATAAGAGCGCGGTTCCTGTTGATAACACAGGTACTCGTCTTCCTACAGATCCAACGAACGGTGTATGGGTAGGAGATGTTAAGTTCAAAGATGTCAGCGGTCCCCAGGGTAAGCCTGATGGAAAAATTGATATTTACGATGAGACCTACATCGGAAATCCATGGCCTAAGTTATATGGAGGATTCACTAACTCATTCTCTTACAAAAATTTTGACCTGAGTATTTTGTTTACTGCAACCATTGGTAATGATATTTATAATTACCTGGCCAAAAACAATTCAGATCCAAATTCAATTTATGTGAGTAAGAATTTGTTTGTTCATGCTTTGGATTATGCCAGACCAATTCAGGATAAGGACGGAAATTGGATGCTGGAGAATCCCGGAACTGACGTGCCAAGGTTTTCAACTGGTCCTAATGCAAATACAAAGAGAGCAACTACTAAATGGGTGGAAGATGGTTCTTATGTAAGACTAAAAAACATCTCACTATCTTATAACCTTTCTTCTTCTATTCTTGCAAAGCAAAATATCATTAAAGGAATTAAGGCTACTGCCGGCATTCAGAATGCATGGACTATAACAGGGTATTCTGGTTTTGATCCCGAGGTAGGATCTTATGTAGGACCCAATGTTGGTCCGGACACACAAGCCATTGGTCTTGATTACGGTCGCTATCCATTAACACCGGTTTATACCTTTAGCCTAAATGTAAATTTCTAAAAATCGAACGATGAAAATAAAAAACAAACACCTTCAATTATTTAGCATTCCCCTTTTAATGGTGGTGGTGCTGGCAGGTTGTAATAAGGATTTTCTAACAAAGCCTCCTTCAGATTCCATTGTTGACGCCAACTTTTATAAAACTGATGAGCAGGTTCTGGCAGCCACTGCGCTTTTATACAACAAGGTTTGGTTCGATTACAATGACAAAGCTTCCTTTGCGATTGGAGATTTTCGTGGAGGTGATGTCAAGTCCGATTATAATCAACAGGACAATGTACGTTTCAATACAACAGGGGTTACTCCTGAAAATGGCGCTTCCTGGCGTTCCTTTTTTATCGTAGTTGGGCAAGCAAATCAAGCTATTATAAACATTAATAAATATGCCACTAGCACAGTTTCACCAGCTATTAAAAAAATGGGAATCGCTGAAGCGAGGTTCATGCGTGCGTTGGCCTACCGATATTTGGTGATGAATTGGGGGGAAGTGCCTGTTATAGAAAACAATCTAACTCTTTTGTCAGATACCTCTATCAGCCGAAATACAATCCCAAGTGTTTGGAAATTCATAACCAGCGAAATGAAAGCAGCGGCTGCTGATTTGCCGGAAACTGCAGTACGCCCAGGACGATTAACCAGGTGGTCTGCAGAAGGTATGTTAGCCCGTTTTTACCTGACCCGTGCAGGTGTTGCAGCAAATGGTGCCGGTACCCGCGACCAGGTTTTTTTAGATAGTGCAAAATATTATGCAGAGAGTGTAATTCAGAATAGTGGCAAGTCAATGTTAAAGAACTATGCCGACCTCTTTCTGTTTCCTTATGATAACAATGCGGAATCATTATTTTCTTTACAGTGGGTATATGCACCCGGATCTTACGGAACACAAAATTCCGCTCCGGCTCAACTTGGTTTTAGCCCGGACATAGCAAATGGTGATGGATGGGGTGGTGATTTCGGAGCTACATGGTGGATGATAAAACAATATGAGGGATTTGAACAAGTGGGCGGAATCGATCCCCAAAAAGGCGATACACTTTTAAGAGGCCGAACCATAGATCAGAGATTGAAAGCTTCTTTTATGCTTCCCGGATTTTCTTACCCTGAAATTTCACAAACGATTCATAATCCTGAGGGCGAGCAAAAGCTCGTATTCCCATATAGGACGGGCGATGTTAACTGGCTGAGTATCAAAAAATATGTAACTGGTAAAGCAAAGGATGTCGGTGGCCAATCTGCCCAGCAGAATTATGGTAACGACACGTATATGCAACGTTTTTCTGAGATGTACCTGATTTATGCAGAAGCTGTTTTGGGAAATAATGCATCTACTTCAGACGCTGTAGCTATGAAATACTTCAATAAAGTGCACATGAGAGCGGGTCTTCCTGAAGTTATCCTGCCTCTGACCGCAGATGTGTTATTCCGGGAAAGAGTAATTGAATTTGCAATGGAAGGTCAGTGCTGGTACGACATTGTACGCCTTCATTATTACAATAAGGCAAAAGCCTATACGATTTTAAATTCACAGGATAGAGGAGTTTTTGCAGCTATTCCGGATCAGTTTCCGAATCCTACCACCTGGACATTTAGAAAAACACCATGGGCTACTACAAACAGGAAAATCTTAGCTAACGACGGAAACTTCAGGCTGCCGATTCCTACTGCAGAACTAAGTCAGGCGCCGAATCTTCTTAAACCTGCAGTGGATTATTAATTATTAATAGGAAATTTTTATATAAAAAATGAGCATCAAATGAAAAATAAAACCCAATCTGTTTTCCTCCTTATTCTGGCAATAGCCGTAATGGGAATCGGTGCATCTTGTAAAAAAGATTCATCTGCAAGTTCTGGAGAGCCCGTCATTAAATATGTCCGCATTACGGATCCGGTGTCCTCTGATTCGTTGTTAATTGGCGCAGGTCAAGGTGCATTAATAGCCATTATGGGTGAAAACCTTGGTGGAACCACAGAGATATGGTTCAATGATCAGAAGGCATCTTTAACACCTGCATACGTAAACGATAAAACGATATTGGTAAGGGTGCCAAACCCAATTCCAATTGTGATAACCAATACTATCAAACTTGTGTTTGCCAATGGTAAAACTTTGGAATACAAATTTGAAGTTCAAATTAGTGAGCCTGTGATATCAGGAATGAATTGTGAATTTGTTGGAACAGGCGATGTCGCAACTATTCATGGAGACTTTTTCTATATGCCTCTGACTGTTTCATTTGCAGGCGGTGTCAAAGGTGAGATCGTTTCTGTTACAGATAAAATTATCCAGGTTCGCGTTCCTGCGGGAGCTCAACCCGGACAGCTAACTATCGCTACAAATTTTGGTACAACAAAATCTAATTTTTGGTTTAGGGATAACAGAAACATTTTTCTTAGTAGCGATCCATTCACCGGCTGGTGGAATGCAAATTTTGTGGTAACAAATCCAGGTCCAAATGACCCTCCTTCTATCAATGGAAATTACATTAGGGTAAATCAGAAGATAGGCGGATGGCAGTGGACAGAAGTAGCAGGTGGTCCACCGGATGCAATGGGAGCTATTAGTAAAAACATTCCTGATGAAGCTATTTTGAAACCTTCAGATTATAATTTAAAGTTTGAGTTGAATACCAAAAAGCCTTATAATGCTAACATAATTAAATTCACAATTGGACTGACCGGTTTTGACAATAATAATTATCAGTGGAAACCGCCTTATGATACCAAAGGGCTGTGGCAAACAGTAATAATTCCTTTTGAACAAATAGTCGCCAGTTATGGTCATGATTTAAAAGTAAGTCCTAATGGATATTATACAAGGCTTTTATTCCACGGTGGTGGCGACCTGGATTGTGATATGTCATTTGACAACTTCCGTATCGTACCCAAATACCTTAAATAAATTTTATTAAAAATTTTCAATCAATTGAAATGGTAAATAAATATTATAGTCGAATCGTGTTGCCGTTCCTTGCTTTGATGGCAACAGTAATTCTTGTGTCATCATGTAAGAAGGATAACGAAATAACTGATTCCGGCAAAGTTCAATTACTAAGTTTTGGACCTACGGGAGCAATGCATGGCGATACCCTTGTTTTCATCGGTAGGAATTTAAATAAAGTAACAGAGATAGATTTGACCAGCGCAATGGTTCCAAAAGCAAATTTCATTTCGCAAACAAATGAGGTTATAAAAATCATAGTTCCGCAATCTACAGAGCCCGGATTTGTAACGCTGAAAGCTCTGGATGGGGATGTTACTTCCATTACCAAATTGAATCTTGAAGTGATGGTTACCGTGTCTTCGTTTCCTACATCGGCAAAGCCCGGAGACAAGATTACTTTAAAAGGTAATTACATGAATTGGATTTGGACAGTAACTTTTGGAAAAGATAAAGTGGTTGATTCGTTTGTCAGTAAATCATTGACAGAACTTGTAGTTACAGTACCAATGGATGCACAAAGCGGTACTTTATTTATCACTTACGGAGGCACAGAGCCAATGACTTTTGAAACAGTTAACAGTTTAAATGTTGTGTTACCTGCCATTACCTCAATAAGCCCGAACCCTGCAGAAAGAGAAAAAAATATAACTATTACCGGAACCAATCTTGATCTCGTACATGGTGTATGGTTCAAGGGGCTTGCTTATTTAGATACTGTTTTTGTAAGCAAGTCGGCTACACAGATTGTGCTTAATGTCCCTGCCACAGTCAACAAAGGAAAGGTAACTTTAGAAGCTTATTCAGGACTTAAAGTAGAGTCTGCCGAATCATTATTGTTTGTAGGTGATCTTCCTGATCTGGAGCCATTAGCTTATGCAATGTATATCGACGGACTGAAAAGCCCATGGCAAAATTGGGGATGGGGCAGCACCGTTGATTTTGGAAATACAGAAAATGTGCGTGACGGAAGTGCCTCTATAAAAGTAAATTATACAGGTCAGTGGAGCGCTTTGAAATTCGCAAATGGAAGTGTTTCAACCGCTGCCTATTCGCAGATTGCCTTTTCAGTTTTTGGAACACCGGGAACAAATGGTAAGAAGTTGAATGTAACGCCTAATGGTGGATCTACTTATACAATTACCATTGAAGAAGGTAAGTGGGTGGAGTATAAACTTACAAAAGCTCAATTGGGTAATCCAGCTTTAATTAAGGAGTTGGTTTTCCAAAACCAGGATTGGACAGGAGTAATTTATATGGATCAGGTAGGTCTAAGATAATTGATTAGAAAAAATATAATTTTATTATACTTCAGTTTACTCTGACCCTTTTTTGCTGGGAGGAAGGACAATCTAATGAATCTATTTTATGCGCTAAAAGCCGCGGATGGTTTGACTACACAAAAAAACAAGAATTGGAAGTCACCGTTTTTAGGAGGCAGTTAATGTAAGGGCTAATGAAACTTAACAAAAATAATAACCGTTTTATTTGTGTGCTTTTACT
>JBDSHT010000335.1:0-5295 GCA_039918315.1 Ginsengibacter sp.
AAATACCGATAGCCAGTGTAAAGGTGGGTAATACATTATTAGTAAAACCGGGAGAAAAAATTGCAGTGGATGGAGCCGTGAGCAGTGGAAATTCTTTCGTTGATGAAAGCATGATCAGTGGTGAACCCATTCCGGTTGAAAAAGCAAAAAACGAAAAAGTATTTGCAGGAACAATTAATCAAAAAGGAAGTTTTCAATTTGTTGCTGATAAAGTGGGTGGCGATACGGTGTTGGCGCAAATTATCAAAATGGTGCGGGAAGCACAAGGCAGTAAAGCGCCTGTACAAAAACTGGTAGATAAAATTGCAGGAATCTTTGTTCCCATTGTTATTTTAATTGCCATCCTTAGTTTCATCACCTGGATAATAGTAGGAGGAGAAAATGGATTGACACACGGTATGCTGGCATTAGTGACCGTATTGGTTATCGCATGCCCTTGTGCATTAGGGTTGGCTACGCCAACAGCTATCATGGCTGGTGTGGGCAAAGGTGCTGAAAATGGTATTTTAATTAAAGATGCAGAAAGTCTTGAACTGGCTAAGAAGGTAAACGCCATTATCCTTGATAAGACAGGAACTATTACTGAAGGCAGACCGGTAGTAATAGACACCCTTTGGCTAAACAATGACGAGAATCAGTTGCCGGTTTTACTATCCATTGAGAAGCAGTCGGAGCATCCATTAGCAGAAGCAGTGGTTAAGCATTTTCAAAATATAACACTTTTGCCGGTGGAACATTTTGAGAGCATTACAGGCTTTGGTGCGAAGGCACAGGTAAGTGAACAAACGTATTTTATTGGTAATGCTGCCTTATTAAAGGCAAACAATATATCCATTGATTCATCATTGGAAAATACTGCGATCAGGTGGCTCACACAGGCAAACACCGTTATTTATTTTGCCGATGGAAAGCAAACCCTTGCAATCATTGCTATTGCAGATAAAATAAAGCAAACATCAATAGACGCGGTAAGCCAACTACAGGCCGTAGGAATAGAGGTTTACATGCTCACAGGCGATAACCCTTCAACAGCAAAGGCTATTGCAGAACAGGTAGGAATAAAAAATTATAGAGCAGAAGTATTACCGGCTCATAAAGCTGATTTTGTAAAAGAATTGCAACAACAGGGCAAAGTGGTAGCGATGGTTGGTGATGGTATCAATGATAGCAATGCATTAGCCCAGGCTGATGTTAGCATTGCCATGGGAAAGGGAAGTGATATAGCAATGGATGTTGCTAAGATGACCATTATTTCATCTGATCTTTCTAAAATTCCACAGGCAATAAAATTGTCAAAGCATACCGTTGCCACTATTAAGCAAAACCTTTTTTGGGCGTTTATTTACAATGTTATTGGTATTCCAATTGCGGCTGGTATTTTATATCCCTTTAATGGTTTCTTATTAAATCCTATGATTGCCGGTGCTGCAATGGCGCTTAGCAGCATCAGTGTAGTTGCCAACAGTTTACGATTAAAGACGTTGAAGTTGTAATCCAAAAAAATTTTAAAACAAATCCTACATTTTATAAAAAATGTAAGTAAACAATCTAAATAAATTTTACATCACCATAAATAATAAAGTAATGAAAACAATTGAAGTAAAAACAAACATCATGTGCGGTTCCTGCATAGCAAAAGTCACACCTGTATTAAACGAAACTTTTGGACAGGATAACTGGAAAGTGGATACATCGAATCCAAAGAAAATCCTGACTGTTTCAGCAGAAGATGCCAATGAAACCGACGTAATTAAAGCAGTTGAAAAGGCAGGCTATAAAGCTGAAGAATTAATAAATTAAGTCTTTATAAAAAGATCATGCCCAAATTCGGGCATGATTTTTATAACCTTATATAATTCGTAACAGAATTAAAATCTACTTTTACAATTCATTCATGAAGAAAATTAAATCTATACAACTCAAAGCAGCTTTCCTTTTGATTGCATTCTCTCTGAATACGATTATTGGGTTTGCCTGTGCTGTTGGGTTAGATATGGATTTTAATTCACATCATCATGAAGAAGTAACAAAAGCTACTGTTCACGTTCATGCAGATGGCAACAAACATCATCATAAAAATGAGGTTAAAGATCATCATGAGGAAAAAGTAAAAGATCATCATGAAGGCAATGAGAAAGACAATTGTTGCAATGATCATGTTACCAAAATTGTCAGACAGGATAAAGCAATTGCATCATCCATAAGTATCAATACCCCAATTTGTTCTACGACTTTTATAACTGGATTTTATATTGCTGATGCCCTGCTTGCTGCAGGAATAAATTCACACATCAAATATTTTGTCCGGAGTCACCATCCTCCTATACCGGACATCAGGATAGCCATACAGAGTTTTCAAATATGATTTAATATTTTTCAATGCCATTCTCATGGATATATTTCCATGCCTGTAATTATTGTATAAATATTAAATCAAAAATAAAATGAACAAGATTCTTCTATTTGTTGCCATCTGTGCACCAGGATTTGTGCAACAAACTTTTGCGCAAAATACAAAATCAACTAAACCTTCTGAATTACTCGCTTCTTACTATAAGATAAAAGACGCTTTAGTTAGTGGTGATGCTGATAAAGCCGTTGTTAACGCTGATATATTTGTAAAAAATATCAATAGCGTCAGCACTGAAGCCATTCCTAAATCTGACAAAGAAGCATTGCTGAAGGATGCCAGTAAAATTGCATCAACTACAGACTTGAAAAAACAGCGTGAGCTCTTTTCTTCATTTTCTGCCAATATGTATAGTCTCGCTAAATCGGTTAAACTTAATTCAGAACCAATATATTATCAATATTGCCCTATGAAAAAAGCCACGTGGTTAAGCGATAACAAGGCAATTAAAAACCCCTATTACGGCAGCAGTATGCTTACCTGCGGCAAGGTTACAGAAACTATACAATAAATAAATCACCAATTTTAAAAAGAGAAAAATGAAAAATATAATATTTGCATTTGCAATTAGTGCAATCTCATTGACTGCATGTAATAACAGCAGTGATAAAACTACAGAAACAAATACAACACCTGATAATCCGGCACCCGTTGCGCAAACCGCAACTGCATCAGCATCACCGGTAAGCGGCCTTTTGCAGACATACCTGAAGATGAAAAATGACTTTGCAAAAGACGATGATAAAGGTGCAGCAGATGCAGGAAACCAGATGCTAAAGGAATTCAACGATTTTGATCAATCATCATTGAATGATGCAGATAAAAAAGCTTATAATGATATAAAAGATGATGCCAAAGAGCATGCTGAACATATTGGAATGAACGCAGGCAATATCAAACACCAGCGTGAACATTTTGATATGCTTAGCAAGGACATGTACGACCTGGTTAAGAAATTTGGCGCAGGAGAAAAAATATATGTTGATTTCTGCCCCATGTACAATGATAATAAGGGCGCAACATGGCTTAGTGAAACCAAGGAAATCACAAATCCCTATTTCGGAAAAGGCATGAATACCTGCGGTACTGTAAAAGAAGAATTAAATTAAAATTGAAAAATAAATGGCAAAGAATACCTTGAATATTTTAAAGAAAATATTGTTCCTTCTTCTTTTTGTGTTCATTGCTATCCAGTTTATTCAACCTGCCCGGAACACAAACGGGCAGGTTTTATCAACTGATATTTCTAAAGTAGTTTCTGTGCCGGAAAATGTGCAATCGGTTTTAAAAGTTGCCTGTTACGATTGTCATAGCAACAATACCCGTTATACCTGGTATGTGAATATACAGCCTATCGGATGGATGATGGCAAAGCATGTAAAAAACGGAAAACATGAGCTGAACTTTAGTGATTTTGGCTCATATTCTACTCGAAAGCAGCAGAGTAAGTTAAAAGCAATTGCGAGTCAAATTAAAGATGATGAAATGCCTTTGACAGAGTATAAAATAATGCATGGGGATGCCCGTCTTTCAAAAGAAGAAAAAGATTTAATTATTAACTGGGCTTCTGTCACAAAAAACAGTATTCAAAATAAATAAAACAATGGTAAAAAAAATCGGGAATGCAATAGTGAAAATATTAAAAGCTGTTTTTTTAAGAAAAAAGCAGTGTTGCAGGTAATCCCAATTTATTAAATATGGTGGCAAAGAACCTAAAGTTTTGGAAACATGTTCCCGCTACCTGTAAACATCATCTGTATCCTTAAAAAAATATTATTTCAAATGAAATACGCAATCTCAATAATTATTTTATTCCTGGCAGTTAACCTGTCTGCCCAGGATATGCCTGGCATGAAGATGCCAATGAAAAAAAAGGCGGCAACGCAGCAAACAGAAAAGGTAATCTACACCTGCCCGATGCATCCTGAAGTAAAAATGGATAAGCCGGGTAATTGTCCTAAATGTGGAATGAAGCTGGTAAAAAAAACCATTAAAAGTTCCACTTCAAATGCAGCCCATCAAATGCATGATGGCATGCAAATGAATAAAGACACTATGCCCGGCAATAAGAACATGAATATGCCCGGCATGAAAATGCCTGACCAATCTTTAGGCGGAGATACGGGTAAGGTTATGAATAAATCAATGGACATGGGTAGTATGAAAATGGATGAAGGGAAAGGTATGAAAATGGATAAACCCGTAGATAGATTATTGGGATACAAAGAGGTAGAAACCAATTTGCCGCCGCGAACTTTACGATACGATTTATACGTCAGGGATACTATGGTTACATTTGGCAAGAAATCTAAAAGAGCCATTGCAGTCAACGGTCAGATACCTATGCCCACACTTACTTTTACTGAAGGAGATACGGCATTAATTTATGTACACAATGAATTAAATGAAGAAACCTCTTTGCATTGGCACGGATTATTTTTACCAAATAAGATGGATGGTGTGCCTTTTCTTACGCAAATGCCCATTAAACCTCATAGTACTTACATCTATAAATTTCCAATCATTCAGCATGGAACACACTGGTACCACAGCCATACAAAGTTTCAGGAACAAATTGGTATGTATGGCGCATTTATAATGAACAAAAGAAAAGAATGGAATATACCAACGATACCTATGGTGTTGAGTGAGTGGACGGATATGAACCCCAAAGAAGTTCATCGCAGTTTGCGCGCTGCCACTGATTGGTTTGCCATACAAAAAGGAACTACCCAAAGTTATGCCGAAGCTATAAAAACCGGACATCTAAAAACAAAACTTACCAATGAATGGAAGCGCATGAATGCTATGGATGTGAGTGATGTGTACTATGATAATTTTTTAATTAATGGAAAAAATCAGAATGAACAGCCACAATTTAAAGC
>JBDSHT010000336.1:0-4722 GCA_039918315.1 Ginsengibacter sp.
TGCGTTGGGAACAAACCGCTCAAACCAACGTCGGCTTTGATGCACGGTTATTTAAATCACTTACTTTAACTGTCGATTTATACAAGAAAACTACAACAGGAATTTTACGTCCGATAACAATACCGGGTTATGTCGGGGTATCTGAATCGCCGGTAGGAAATGTGGCAGACATGTCTAATAAAGGTATTGAAGTAGAATTGGGGTATCGCAAAAAGATAGGTCAGTTTAATTTAACTGTAAATGGAAATGTTGCTTATTTAAAAAATGAAATCACCTATGTAGCTTCTGATACCAATTTCATCGGCGGAGAAGCCTCGTTCCAATCAATGGGGGAAGTAACAAGAAGAACTGTTGGACAATCTTACAATTCTTTTTTTGGATATAAAGTGGCAGGCATATTTCAAAACATGGATGAAATTCAAAACAATAAGAACTCTACTGGTGGCGTGATACAGCCTAATGCTATGCCAGGTGATTTTAAATGGACTGATACCGACCATAACGGAGCAATCACCGAAAAAGATAAAACTTTCCTGGGCACAAGCATTCCAAAATATACATTTGGTATGACTGTGAATGTAGAATACAAAGATTTTGATCTGATGGTTTTTGCACAGGGTGCAGCAGGCAATAAAATATTCCAGGGCCTACGCAGGTTGGATGTTGGTAATGCAAATTATCAAACTGTTGCTCTTAGCCGTTGGACCGGGGAAGGAACTTCTAACACTTATCCAAGACTGATAAATAGCGATCCAAACCACAACTTCAGCAACATGTCAGATTTCTATTTAGAGAAAGGTGACTATGCAAGATTGAAAATTGTGCAGTTGGGCTATACATTACCTAAAAGGATTTTTGATAAAATTGGTTTAGAAAGATTGAGGGTGTATGTGACCGCAGAAAATTTATTCACTCTTACTAAATACACAGGATATGATCCCGAAGTAGGCGGTGGTGTTTATGGAGTTGATAAAGGTCAATATCCACAAGCCCGATCATTTATTGGAGGTATTCAAGTACAGTTTTAATTTTTAAAAAATTAGTTATGAAAAATATGAAAATTAAATATTCGCTTTTTGCAGTTGCCATGGTTGTTGCTTTGGCTGCCTGTAAAAAAGATTTTTTGGAGGTAACGCCAAAAGGACAATTTCTTTCACAAAACTATTACTCCTCCGCAGACCAGGTGTTCAGTGGACTGGTTGGTGTGTATGATGTACTAAGAAAAAACTCAGGCGGTTTTGAAAACATGATAACCATGATGAACGCAGGGTCTGACGATCAACTCGCAGGTGGGGGAGGTGAAACGGATGGTGCGGGAATTCAAGGTTTCTCCAACTACACACTCAACCAGATTATTATGCCAGGTAGTTTTTGGAACGATCATTATCAGGGAATTTTCAGGGCCAATACCTTGTTATTAAAAATGCCTGCCACTCAAATGGACGAGGCATTAAAAGCAAGATATGTAGCTGAAGCAAAAGCATTACGTGGACTTTATTATTTCAACCTCGTAAGAATGTTTAAAAATATTCCTTTGCTTTTGGAACCTTTAACAGCCGCTAACCAATACGAGGTGGTACAAGCCAAACCTGAAGATGTTTACGCACAAATAGAAAAGGATCTTACTGAAGCAATTGCAGTTTTGCCACCGACAGTAAATAAGGCTACAGAGGCGGGTAGGCTCACAAAAGGAGCAGCACAAGCATTGCTTGGAAAGGTCTATCTGTATGATAAGAAAAATGCAGAAGCTGCAGCGCAATTTTTGCAGGTGAATGGCACTCCAGGTCAAACCAACCAGTATGGAAATCACTTGCTAAATAACTTTAGCGATTTATGGAATTTCACTAATAAGTTTAATGCTGAATCATTGCTGGAAGCCAGCCATACCAACGCATCCAGTGCCAGTTGGGAATTCTGGGGGAGTGGAAGAGATGAAGGAAATTCAGTGAACCAAATGGTGGGACCAAGAAGTTATTCCCGGCCTGCAGGTTCTACTGCTCCTGACTTGCCTTCCGGATGGAGCTTCAATGTGTTCACACAAAACTTCTACGACTTTATCAAAGCAGACCCGCGTTTTGATGCCACCGTATTTGACATGAAAGCATTGAAGGCAGCAGGCAAAGCTGATTACATTCCCGGATACCAAAATACCGGTTATTTTCTTAACAAGTTTTTGCCACGTAGATCTGATGTTACAACAGGTGCCGGAACGATAGAATTGAACTTCCAACAAAATGATTATATCATCAGGTTGGCAGATACTTACCTGATGGAAGCTGAAGTATTGGGTGCCACAGGTACCAGGGCGCAGGCATTACTTGATGCTGTAAGAAATAGAGTAGGATTGGCACCGGTTCCGGTATCAATGGCAGCCATCAAAGCAGAACGCAGGATGGAACTTGCCGGCGAAGGCCACCGCTTTTTCGACCTGGTAAGGTGGGGCGATGCGGCAACTGTTTTAGCGAGCCGTGGTTTCAAGGCTGGTAAAAATGAAATTTTCCCTATTCCTTTCAGAGAATTGCAAGGAACTAAACTGGTTCAAAATCCTCTATACAACAATTAAAAATTTTGATCATGAAGAAATATAAAATTATTTATAGCCTTTCTTTTTTACTGATTCTTTCAACGGGTTGCCTTAAAAAAAATGGGATCGATGATGACCTGTCTTTTTTAAACACTGCCGCATCGGCCAATGTTGCCAAAGTATTTGACATCAGTAACGACAATTCTGGTAATGTAAAAATTACGCCGACAGGCGAAGGTGTTAGCTCTTTCTCTGTAACCTATGGACAAGGAACAGGTACGCCTGTTGTTTTGAAACCCGGCGAAAGCACCATGCATTCCTATCCCGAAGGTGCATACACTGTATCTATTATGTCAAAGGATGTTGCAGGTCATGAAACCACAACTACTTTTCCTCTAACAGTTACTTACCGGGCTCCGGAAAATATTGATGTAACATTCTCAAAAGCAGCCCATGTGGTAAAGGTGAAAGCGTCTGCTTTGTATGCCGCATCCTACATGGTTTATTATGGTGATGTGCAAAATGAAACGGGTACTCCTTTAGCAACTGGTGCGGAACTAACCCACACTTACGCGAATGCAGGACTATACAATGTGAAGGTGGTTGCATTAAGTGGTGGAGCTGCAAAGTCTGAGAAAATAACTCCATTAACTGTTTTTGATCCATTTCAACTTCCCATTGATTTTGATAATGCTTTTGTAGATTATTTCTTCGGAACATTTGGCGGAGGACAGCAATTTGCAAAAGTGGCTAATCCCAATAAATCCGGAATAAATACAAGTGATAATGTGGGCAAATTTACAAGAGGCTTCGAAGGATGGAGTGGAACATACAGTCCTTTGAACGCACCTATAAAAATGGCTTCGGGTAAAAAAATTACAGTGATGGTTTATAACCCTAATCCATCTTCGATTGGTGCAATGCTAAATGTGGAATTAGAGTCAGGTACAATTAGTAATGGCATCGCAGTACTGAAAGTTCCTGTTACAAAATCCGGTGTATGGGAAGAATTGGTTTTTGATTTTAGTACCATAGCTAACATTCCTGCAGATGCTACATTTAATCAATTGGTGTTGCGGTTTAATGATGCGACAACAGGCGACGTAACGGGTGGCACGGGTACCATTATTTACCTCGATAATTTCAAATTAACTAACTAAAAAAATCTGAATCATGGCAATAAAATTTAAATACTTTTCCGCCATTCTTGCATTATTTGTATTACTAAATAGTTGTACCAAGAATGATGATTACCGCATGGGTGATTTAAACGCACCTTCCGAAATTGTTATCAATACAATCATCGTAGGCCAGGATGCCAGCCATCCAAATGGAGATGGATCCGGTGATGTGAAAATTTCTATAACCGCTAAGAATGCACTGGCTTATAAGATCGATTATGATTTAAGTAGTCCTCTTGACCTGGTGTATATTCCTTCAGGTTCTGTTACAAAAAAATATACCAGCGTTGGTACCAATGATTATACTATTACTGCGGTCGTTTATGGTAAAGGAGGGTCTTCTTCCACGCTTACAAAAAAGATCACGGTTCGAAGTGACTTTAGTCCGGCCGCTTCCATTGTTACTAATTTAACTGGCGGCACTTCTAAAACCTGGGTAATAGATAAAGATGCGCCTGCACATTTTGGCGTTGGTCCCTGGACTGGATCCAATACTCCTCAGTGGTACGCAGCGTCGCCAAATGAAAAGGCGGCTTGTTGTAAATGTTTTTATACTGCCACTTTTACTTTCACAAAAGTATCATCCAATGGAACATTTACTTTGACTGTTGCAAGTCCTGATGGAGCCTTTACCAAGACAGGCGCGTTAGCTGGCGGCCTTCCGGGTATCCCTGGCTCAGGTGCTGAAGGATGTTACAGTTACAGTGGAGGCACTTCCGGTTTTAGTTTTGTGCCATCAGGTTCTGATGTTCCTGCATCAGCTCCATCCACAAAAACTGCAATTCTTCTGGGAGGCAATAATACATACATCGGGTATGGTGCTCAGAAAAAAGAATATGAAATATTAGCTATCACGGAGACTACCATGTATTTAAGAGTACAAGGTACAGAGACTGGAAACGCCTGGTATTTAAGATTGAAAGCACAGTAAAAGGATTTTTACAAAAATGATTTTGGCTGAATAAAAGAGTCAAAAAAATAAGGATTGAAAAACCAATACATGTATTTTTTGTGAGG
>JBDSHT010000337.1:0-7247 GCA_039918315.1 Ginsengibacter sp.
GTTTGCGGCTGGTATTTTGCACATCCTGAAAGTAAATATTTCGGAATAGGAAAGATTGCAAAGGATCAGGTAGAAGATTATGCAAAGAGAAAAGAGATGCCAATTGAAGAAGTAGAAAGATGGTTGAGACCTCAACTGGATTACGAAGCGTAATCATAAAAAAGAAAGCTGAATTAAATTTTTGATGTGCAATGAATTAAAAAATTGTTGTAGGTTTATTATGCCTCTATCACCCCAGGATCAATTTCAATTTATTAATTTTTTAAAATAAAAATTATTGGATCATGAGGCAACCAAAATCTAACTCACTAAGACTTTTAATTAAAACTATTCGGCAAAAAATTAATGAAAGACAAACAGAATTAGAAAGTAAAGCGGAGGATTCCTCTGGTTCTGAAAATGTATTTAACCGCAGAAAATTTCTTTCAGAAAGTTCAAAAGGTGTTTTAGCTGTAACGCTTGCATCTTCATTACCCTTACTCAATTCATGTGATTCTTCAGACAAGTCTTCAGAGAAAAAAAGCACGAACAAAATACCAGAAAAAAATATTCAAATTGCCATCATCGGTGGTGGAATAGCCGGATTAAATTGTGCGTATCATTTACAAAAAGCCGGGATAACAGCTACCGTTTACGAGGCAAGTCAACGGATGGGAGGCCGCATTCTCACTCATTATAACGACTCAACAGGTCTGGGCATATTCCCGGAATTTGGTGGAGATTTTATTGATTCGTCACATGAAGATATGCTTGGGCTTGCAAATGAATTTAATTTGGAAACGATAGATCTTAAGAAAGAAATGATTGATCAAAAACTTCAAAACGAAGTATATTATTTCAACAATAAAAATATTCCTGAAAAGGAAATTATAAAAGAGTTCGAAAAAATATCAGGGAAAATAGGTGCCGACATTGCATCGCTCGGTGACAATTATAATACGGAAGCAGCCATTCGTTTAGACAATACTCCTTTAAGCAAATATATTGACAGCCTTCCTTGCGCAAAATGGATGAAGCAATTATTTCACGCTTCGTTCACTGCTGAATATGGACTCGATTGCTCAGAGCAATCCACCCTCAACTTTTTAGACATGATTAATCCGAATACAAAAGAAGGATTTGAAGTATTTGGTGACAGTGATGAGCGTTTTAGAATTAAAGGAGGTAATTCGAAAATAATAGAATCCATCACAGCAAAGCTGGACCGAAAGCAAATAAAAAGAGGCTTTCTTTTAACAGCAATTGAAGACACAGAAAACAATCAATATCAGCTTTCGTTTGAAAAGGAAAAGCCTGTCATCGTGGATTATGTGGTGATGGCAATTCCTTTTACAATTCTTCGAAATGTGAAAATAAATCTGAAAGACATATCACCAGAGAAAAGAAAATGTATTGATGAATTGGGTTTCGGCAATAATACAAAATTGGTTTTGGTATATGATGGCAGTCCATGGCGCGACGGTCCAAACCCTTCAACCGGAAGGGTTTGCCAGGAAAATATTACCAACGGATGGGATGGAGGTTATACAAAAACTGAAAACAATTCTCATGGAGCTTATGTCTGCTATTTCGGTGGTAAATATTCAGAAGATTTAAGCAAAAGTTCATTCATGAATCCACGTACGCCTCCCACTCATAAATGGAGAACTGAATTACCTGAGAAAACAGTTGTGCAATTAAGCAAAGAATTAGATCGTTCATTTAAAGGCTCTCATAAAAGATTCGTCAACAAACATGTGTATGTAAACTGGATCGATTATCCCTACACCAAAGGGAGTTATAGTTGTTTTAAAACCGGCCAATGGAATACGCTTGGGGCGCACACACGAACTCCCATCGGTAAAGTTCTTTTTGCCGGAGAGCATTGCAGCAGCGACTTCCAGGGCTTCATGAATGGTGGAGCAGAGACCGGAAGAAGAGCCGCCGAGGATTTAAAAATTTTGTTGGGATAAATAATTTACGGTAGAAATACTTTCCAATTCATTGTAGAAAATGCACACGTTTTTTCAGTTCTGAAAATGTTTATGTTTAATTTTGACCATTCTCTACAGTCGTTATCAATTCAGGAAAAACACTTTACATGGAGCGGCTACATCTAAAATTTAGAATATGGATTTAAGTATTATAACCTACAATGTAAACGGCATAAGAGCCGCAATAAAAAAAGGATTTATTGATTGGCTGAAAACCCAGCCTGCTGATATCATTTGCCTGCAGGAAGTGAAAGCGCAGGAAGGTGATATTGACAGAAAAGCAATTGAAGATGCCGGCTACCGTGCCTATTTTTTTTGTGCACAAAAGAAAGGATATAGTGGAGTCGGAATACTGACAAAACTATTACCCGATAACATGGAATTTGGCCATAGCAATGAATTGAGTGATTTTGAAGGACGCGTCTTGCGGGCGGATTTTGGAGACATTACTGTTATCAATGCTTATTTCCCTTCCGGAACTACTGGCGAACCAAGGCAGTCCTATAAATACGTATGGCTCGATGAATTTTTGGATTATCTGAACGATCTAAAAAAAACCAGGAGGAACTTAATCATCTGCGGCGATTACAATATTGCACATAAAGAAATCGATATTCATAATCCAAAAGTCAGCAAAAAAGCTTCTGGATTTTTACCGGAAGAAAGAGCGTGGTTTGATAAATTTTTTAAGAATGGATTTGTAGATGGTTTCCGGCAGTTAAACAAAGAGCCACACCAATACACATGGTGGAGTGTGATGCGGCCCAGTACCAGACTGGAAAACAAAGGATGGAGGATAGATTATATCAACACCACCGAAAGCTTAAAAGATCGGATCAGTGAGGTCAAAATTTTTCCGGATGTGAAGCATAGTGATCATTGCCCGGTGTATTTAAAATTATCAATGTAGATGTACACACTCAATATTACTTCAAAAGTTCATCACGAAATAACAGATGATTGGATACAATGGCAAAAGGGTAAAAATATTCCTGCAATGATGGACACCGGACTGTTTAGCAAATTTCATTTAAGTCACCTTCTCGATCATGACGACGAGGAAGGGAAAACTTTTATTCTTCAATTTACAATACCCTCACTCGACGGGTACGAAACCTTCCTGCAAAATCATGATGATGATTTCAGACAGAAGGCTTTTCACGAGTGGGGAGACCGCTTCATCGCTTTCCGTACCCTTTTTGAGACTTTATAAATGGGTTGAAAAAATTAATTTTGCGATATTTTGACAAAGGTTTTCAAGAGGTCAAACAATCTTAAAAACGCTGCAACCCCTTACAGGACTGCATTACGCAAAACACAGCCCCTTAGATTGGCTCATTTTTATAAATTGAATTATCCTTAAAACCTTATTCCTTGCGGATTTGCGTGAAAAAAAATGACAAAAAATTTAATTGCAATGAAAAACCTTATATATTTGTTGCTGTTAAAAAATCAAATAAATTATTATGAACAAAGCTGAATTAATCGCAAAAATTGCGGAAGATGCAGGCCTTACCAAAACACAGGCTAATGCTGCACTTGATTCTTTTACCCAGGCAGTTACTAAAACTTTGAAAAGCGGTAACAAAGTTACTCTTGTTGGTTTCGGTACTTTTTCTGTAAGCAAAAGAGCCGCCCGTAATGGTCGCAATCCACAAACTGGAGCTGTTATTAAAATTAAAGCTAAGAAGGTAGCTAAATTTAAAGCAGGTAAGGAATTGTCATCGAAAATCTAATTTTCGTAAATTTTTCTTAAAGCAAGATGCATTGATGTATCTTGCTTTTTTATTAGTATTACTTTATCAAAAAATTAAAAATTTCAATGGGACGCGGAGATAAAAAAACAAAAAAAGGAAAAATATTTAAAGGATCATTTGGAAAGTCAAGGCCGGTAACTGTAAAAGCAAAGGCTCCAGTGGCTGCAAAAGAAGCTGCTAAAAAAGACGCATAATATTACGGCGCCAGCCGGTTAATATCCCACAATTTATTTTCGTTTAAAGAGTATTGCAATCTGTCGTGCAGCCTGCCAGGCCTGCCCTGCCAGAATTCTATGCGGTACGGTTTTACTATATAGCCTCCCCAATATTCGGGACGAGGAATCTCTTTATTTTCGAATTGGACATTAAATTTATTTACGTTTTCCTGGAGGTATTCCCGGTTTTCAATTATCGTACTCTGCGGCGATGACCACGCTCCAATGCGACTCTCTCTAGGCCGTGAATTAAAATATTCATCGCTGTCTGCTTCGCTTACTTTTGCGATCGTTCCTTCTATACGAACCTGCCTTTCCAATTCTTTCCAGAAAAATAAAATGGACACATAAGAGTTGTCAAAAATTTCCTTCCCTTTCCGGCTATCATAATTCGTAAAAAAAACAAAGCCATCTTCATAAATACCTTTCAGCAAAACCACTCTTGATGAAGGCTTTCCCGAAAGTGTTGCGGTCGAAAGCACCATAGCATTTGGCTCTTCCAGTTTCGATTCGGTTGCTTGTTGCCACCAGGCTTCAAATTGCTTTATGGGATTGGTATCTGCTGCTGCTTCCAAAAGAGACTGCAGTTGATATACTTTTCTAATCGCGGCTATAGATTTATTTTCAATCATTTCTAAATCGTTCTGATTCTTTTTACAAATCTAATAAAGGGTTGCTGAAAAATATTTTATAAATCGCTTCCTAAAAAAAGGAGCTTGTTATAAACAAAAAATCGTTTGGGCAACAATGAGAATGAAAATTTTAGGTTTTGGATTCGAGCTAAACAAAGTGACACTAGCAGTCCGTATTACTCCTCGGTAAAAAACATTTTATTCTGATTCACCATTGATTGCATTTCAGCAATCATTTTATATTTTTCTTCTTCGTAAATACTAACCTTGCTTTCTAACTCCCTGGCATGGGCCAATTTTTTCTCCAATTCCTCTTCCCTTTTATTCATCTCTTTAAGATGTGCCCGCATATTTTCATTTTCACATTTTAATTGTGTGTTGACACTTTCTAAATGTGCAAATTTATTTTTGAGCGCTATCTCATTGCGTAATGAATTTTCCAATTCCCTTTCTCTTGCTGATGCTGCCTCCAATCTTAATTGCAAATTATCCATCTCTAATTGCATAGACCTTATCTCTTCAACACGCGTATCATACTCGCTTTGAAGGGAAGATAAATCAATTTCAGACCCCTCATTTTGTAACATTCTATCTTCAGCATCTGTCAATAATTGCCTCACTTCATCAAGCTCATTTTCAAGTTTTTCTTTTATTTCATTTTCCTCATAATACAATTCCTTCCAGTTTTCTTCTTCTTTTGATGGTGTGGTTACAGTAGCTATCACTATAGGGTTTTTTTCATTAGAATATTCCAGGGCTTGTAATCTTTGTTGCAATTTGGAAACCTGTATTTCGCGATAGGATTCGCTTTCTTCAATAGATTTAATTTTCGACCTTAAAGCCCTAAGGGTTTCTTCATGCTGGTATGTATCCGAAGGGGGACGTTTCATAAAACCAAAGAAAAACTTCTTATCGGCAGGGAAGGAATCATAACTGCTTACCATGATCCAATAAGCTAATATTATACATGCGATTAGCAAGATCAGGGATACAATCCAAATCCACATAGTCATAATTTAAATTCAAAAAATGAAAAAATACTCAGGGGGTTACCGGGTATTATTCGAAAGGTTGTAAGCCTTTTAAATTTTAATTTACAATTTCCGTGGACGTAAAATAATACAAATTATCCGGTTACCAAAGTACCTACCTTTTCGCCTGTAACAACGCGTAGTAAGGTGCCTGGAGTATCCATGTCAAAGACAATTATTGGTAATTCATTTTCCATGCATAATGTAAAAGCAGTCATATCCATTACTTTTAAATTTTTGGATATGCATTCAGAAAAGGAGATGGTTTCAAACTTTGTGGCACTCTTGTCTTTTTCAGGGTCTGCTGTATAAATTCCGTCAACGCGCGTGCCCTTTAAAATCACATCTGCTTTGATTTCAATGGCACGAAGCGAACCAGCGGTATCGGTTGTGAAATAGGGATTTCCGGTGCCTGCCCCAAAAATAACGACTCTTCCTTTTTCCAAATGTCTGATCGCTCTTCTGCGTATATACGGTTCGGCAATTTGCTCCATTTTTATGGCACTTTGCAGCCTTGTATATACTCCCGCTTTTTCAAGTGCGCTTTGTAATGCCATGCCATTAATGACGGTAGCAAGCATCCCCATATAATCTCCTTGCGCTCTTTCAATTCCTGTTTCGGCTTCATTCATGCCACGATAAATATTTCCCCCACCAATAACTATGGCTACCTGAACACCCAACTCTGTAATGAGTTTGATATCCTGGGCATACTGACTTAGCACCTGCGAATCGAGTCCGAAAGTTTTGTCGCCCATTAATGATTCACCTGAAAGTTTGAGTAGGATTCGTTTAAATTTAGGAAGCATATATAGATTGTAAGTTGAAGGTTGCGTCTCTATCTGATGACATCACTTTATACATCATCATGTTTTAAAAATCTTTAAAAACCGCTGCAAGATAAAGGAATTATAATATCGTACAAAGGTTTAAAGAATCAAATCAGAGAAATAAAAAATTAGATTAAAGATTGAAACAGACTGATGGAGAATCTGCGCATGCTGTTAAAAATAAATTTGAAAAAAGATTTTTTAAGTAATTTTAAAAACACCTGTTACACTTCATGCTACCGATTCATTTATGAAAACACTATTCCTATTTCTTTTACTTATCAGTTGCCAATGTTTGGTATATGCCCAGAATAATGCAGATGAAATTCTTGGTAAGTGGATGAGTGTTCAAAATAATTGCATGGTAGACGTTTACAAAAACGGGCAGGAGTATCGGGCGAAAATTATTTGGTTTGATGACAGTGATGACCCTTCGCGCCCAATGAATGAAAGATTAGACATAGAAAACCCTGATAAAAAATTGAGAAGTCAAAAGATTCTTGGTTCCAATGTTTTAAAAGAATTAATTTATAACTATAAAAATAAGGTTTGGAAAAATGGATATGTATATGATGCCACCAGTGGCCGAACGTGGAATGCAAGCGTATGGTTGCTGGCAGACGGCACATTAAAAGTTCGGGGTTATTGGCACTTTCAGTTTTTAGGTCAAAACTTATTTTTTAAAAGAGTCAATTAAATTAATATCACCGCATTCTTCTTCTGTTTGTAAATCCGCTGCCGCCAAACTTACGAGGGTAATAGGAAAAGGTAACCATGTAATAATTCTGCAAAACATTTACCGTTCCGGT
>JBDSHT010000338.1:0-17271 GCA_039918315.1 Ginsengibacter sp.
GCGCAATTTTTAATCCCATATCAATCAGGAAATCACTTCTGCGTCATAACCTTAGAACCGATGCTGCTATTCGTTTTGAAAAAGGTGTCGATATCAGTAATACCGTAAATGTTCTAAAACGCGCGGCACTTCTGATTAAAGAAATTTGTGGAGGGGAAATATCTTCAGAGATCATCGATGTATATCCGGAACCAAAAGAAAAGAATGAAGTAACGTTATCCAACCATTACCTCAAAAAGATAAGTGGAAAAAACTACCATCCTGATGCGGTGAAAAACATCTTGAAAAGTTTAAATTTCACCGTCTTACGGGAAGGGTTAGACGAAATTCTTTTAGCCGTACCATACAGCAATCCGGACATCACATTACCTGCCGATGTCATTGAGGAAATCATGAGGATTGACGGTCTTGATAATATTGAAATACCAACCACTATTCAAATGTCACCGGCAATAGACAGTGGATTAAATATTGCTTTGCAAAAAGAAAAAGTGATATCATGGTTGAATGGCAATGGCTTCATGGAAATTTTTACAAATTCAATTACGAATAGCAAATATTTCAATGACAAAACTCTTCATAACACTGTTACAATCATAAATAGTTTAAGCGAAGGTTTGAATGTGATGCGCCCATCCATGTTACCCACTGGTTTGGAATGTATTTCCTACAATGTAAACAGGAAGAATACACAACTCATGTTTTTGGAATTTGGTAAAACATATTTCAAAAACGAAAACGGATTTGAAGAAAAAGAAAATCTTGCATTGTATTTTTCAGGAAATAAAAATGAATCAAGCTGGAATGCTTCTGCCAGAAAAATGGATATCTATTTTGTAAAAGGAATTTGTAATTCAATTTTTAATTTGACCGGACTGCCACAAATCCAGTTTGAAAACGGAGAAGATGAAGCTTTAGACGAGGTATTTTCAGCCACATTAAAAAACAATAAACTTGCAATTGGCGGTAAGGTAAAGCAATCAGAGTTAGAGAAGTTCTCTATAAAACAACCTGTTTTCTTCTTGTGTTTCGATTGGAAAAAGTTATCAGAACTCGCATCCACGCAGGCTATTTCGTTTGAGCCAATCGCACGTTTTCCACAGGTTCACCGCGATCTTTCAATGTTGCTGGATAGGAATATTAAATTCAATGATGTTGAAATTGTAGTAAAATCTTTGCACTTAAAGAAACTTGTTGACGTTCGTTTGTTTGATATTTTTGAAAATGAAAAATTAGGAAATAATAAAAAATCGATTGCAATAAGTTTTACATTTTCTGATAAAGAAAAAACATTAACAGACAAAGAAATTGATGGGATGATGTCTAAAATAATCGAATCGTTGGAATCTAAAATTAATGCAGAAATAAGGAGAAATGCCTGATTCTACTGAAATACATATCAAAAATATTCAAACAAAACTTCAGCTTCTGCTGAAGAAATATGCGGCTGCCACAAAAGAAAATTCACGATTAACAAAGGAAAATTCCACATTCAAATTGAATGAAAAATTGCATGAAGAAAAGATTCAACAATTAGAACAGCAGGTTCATATTTTAAAAACATCATCAGGCGAATTAGAGGGAAAAGAAAAAAAAGATTTTGAAGCAAATATTTCCCGCTATATAAAGTCAATCGATAAATGCATCTCCATTCTTAATAATTAGTCATGGCTGCCGAATCTTTAATTCCTATAAACATTGTAATTGGCGATAGAAATTATCGCATTAAAATTTTGCCTTCTGATGAAGAAGCGGTGCGAAGAACTTTGAAAACTATCAATGACCAAATTGTTTCTTTTCGTACTCAATTTTCAGGAAAGGATATGCAGGACTATATTTCAATGGTTTTAATCTGGTATGCAACGCAAGCAAAAGAAAAAGACTTTACAGAACAAAACGTAAGTTTATTGGAGTCGCTGCAAAAAATTGAAAAACAAATTGATGAGGTAATTTAAGTATCTACATCGCTTCATTTAAAGCACTCAAATATTTTTCAATATAAAATTCTCTCTCCTTAAATTTATATTGCATGATATATCTGGGATGCTCAAGTGCAATTATTTTTTTAAAAAATTTGTATTCATCATTTACTTTCCGAATAAATTTTTCATTCTTTCCGGTACCAAAACAGAAGCAAACATCCGTATAAATTCCAAGGTTTATTTGTTTGCGAATGTTATCAATCATAAACTCGTAAACAGCGTCTGTAAGCTGTTTGCTATCATAATAATTATAATTCACTTCTTTTCCTTTATCATTAGTTGCCGTAAATCCAAGGGGACAAATGGACTGGATATAAAAGTTTTTATAAAATTTTTCTACGCCACCAAAGGAATTGATGATTTCATAAACAAAAGTGGCAGAGGGCTCGTGCGTTACTTTTCCTTCAAATTGAATTCCGCATTCCTGCAATAATCTTTTGGTATCTGTAAAGGGAACTCCCGTGACACCCGCACCAAACCTGCCTGGATTGATTCCTAAAATAAGATGCCTTCTTTCAGAGTCGTTGTAAAATTTTTGATAGAATGTTGATGAGATAAATAAAGCATGTTCATTGTCTTTAAAAGGATTCATGATACTGATACCCTTTGGAAGTTTTCCTTGAAATTCTACTTTCTTATTAAAGGCAATCATTTTATCGGCAAATGTCTTCATCGCGGAATGAGCAATTTAATTGTTTAACAAATGGTTACCTAATTCCAATTAATCTTTTTGAAGGTTTTTGCTTCTGATAAATGAGAGCGGCTGAAAATCCCGTTTCCAAAATAATTATGAAAAATAAAACTCTACTCATTTTTACTTTATTAATTTCTTCACTGAGTTATGCTCAACAAACACCAACGATTGGAATAAAAGCAGGAATCATATCCTCCGGAATACAAGGCGACATGGTGAAGACGCTCACAGGTTTGACAGACTTATCTAATGGGATTATAACTACTTCCAACCATACGGGATTTTTCACAGGAATCAGTACAACCATACCTGTTAGTAATTTGCTTTCTGTTGAATCCGGCATATACTATTCTCAAAAAGGATATGAATTAAAAGGAGCTTTGGACCTAAAAGGAATTGATTTTTTGGGAGCCAATGCAAAAGCAGTTTTACTATCTCAATACATTGATGTTCCGATTTTAATGAAAGCAAATTTTAATGGCTTCCAGGTTTTCGCCGGTCCACAATTATCTTATTTAATAAAGTCTGACTTAAAAACTACAGCAGGCGCGTTAGGAATAAATTTATTGAGCAAAACCATTGATGCCTCCGCACAATTTAATTCCTGGGATGCGGCAATGACTGGAGGAATTGGATATCAATTTCAAAACGGTGTCAATATTACGGCATCATACGATTACGGTCTTTTAAAAATAGACGCTAACCGAAATGCAAACGCTTTTAATCATGCAGTCAAAGTCGGAATTGGTTTTAATTTTTAAATAGAGCTTATTTTATTCTCAATAGCCTGTTGGTTTCAACAGGCTGTTGTTCGTTTTGGTATTTAAAATTCAGTTTAGATTAGAATACAATAGTTTATAAAAAATTCATTTACATACAATTATATTATCTTCGTTCATTCGCATTCTTCAAAGAAATTTGGAAAATAAAAGTGGAAAAATGATTATGAACCGTCTAAACAATTTAAAAAACAATGGAACAACTTCTCCCAATAATAATTGGTGCTGTAGCCCTGGTGGTCGGCATTATCCTGGGTAAAATATTATTTTCGAAAAACACAAAACAGCTAGTAGAAAATGCAGAGCAGCAAGCTCAAAAAATAATTTCAGATGCACAATCCCAGGCAGAAAATTTAAAAAAAGAAAAGCAACTCGAGGCCAAAGAGCGCTTTGTTCAATTAAAATCCGAACACGATAAGGAGGTTTTTCAACGAAACCAAAAGATAGTTGAGGCCGAAAATCGGATTAAACAAAAGGAACAATCTGTAAATCAAAAAGATCAGAATATAGAACGTTCCCTAAAGGAGAATGAGGCAATCAAACAGAATCTAAATCGGCAGATTGAGGTAGTTAATATTAAACGCGCCGAACTGGAAAAGCACCAGGAAGAACATGTAAGAAGATTGGAAGGAGTTGCGGGTTTGTCAGCAGAACAAGCGAAAGCTCAGTTGCTAGAAACCTTAAAAAATGAAGCTCAATCCCAGGCGCTTATTATCCAGCAGGAGATTGTTGACGATGCCAAACTTCGTGCAAACAAAGAAGCCAGGAAAATAATAATTCAAACTATCCAACGCACCGCAGCAGAACAAGCAATCGAAAATGCGATAACCGTTTTCAACCTTGAAAGTGACGAAATTAAAGGATCTATTATCGGCCGTGAAGGAAGAAATATCCGCGCAATTGAGGCTGCAACCGGTGTTGACTTGATTGTTGATGATACTCCTGAAGCAATTATACTTTCTTCATTCGATCCTTTACGTAGAGAGATTGCTAGGTTGTCGTTGCAACGGTTGGTAACAGATGGTCGTATCCACCCAGCGCGTATAGAAGAAGTGGTGGAAAAAACCCGCAAGCAAATTGAAGAACAAATTATGGAAATCGGTGAGCGGACTGTCATCGAATTAGGCATCCATGGTCTGCATAAAGAACTTGTTCGTATTGTAGGAAAAATGAGATTCCGTTCTTCTTATGGACAGAATTTATTAATGCACAGTCGCGAAGTAGCCAACCTGTGCGGAATCATGGCAGCAGAATTAGGCATGAATGCAAAACTGGCTAAAAGAGCGGGGCTGTTGCATGATATTGGTAAAGTTCCCGATGAGGAAACTGAATTAAGCCATGCACTTTTAGGAATGAAGCTTGCGGAAAAATATGGAGAAAATCCCGCAGTATGTAATGCGATTGGAGCTCACCATGATGAGGTGGAGATGGAATATGTGATTTCTCCCGTAGTTCAGGCATGTGACTCTATGAGTGGTGCAAGGCCGGGTGCCCGTCGTGAAATAATGCAACAGTATTTGCAAAGAATTAAAGATCTTGAAAACCTCGCATTAGCTTACCAGGGTGTAGAAAAGGCTTATGCAATTCAGGCTGGCCGAGAATTGAGGGTAATTGTGGAATCTGAAAAAGTAAGTGACGGTGAAAGTGATAAATTAAGTTTTGAAATTGCACAGAAAATACAAACAGAAATGACTTATCCTGGGCAAATAAAAGTGACTGTGATAAGAGAAAAACGCGCAATAAACATCGCGAGATAATATTAAGTAATCTAATCTTAGAAGTTTCTGGCCGTTATTAATCTGTGAATTTTGTTTTTAAAATTAAAGCAAAAACAAGTATCTGATTATCAAAAATTGCCTTACCTTCGCACTCCTAAAATAAAAAAGCCATGAATGCAATCGCTTTTGTACACGAGCAACTGACTACAAAAAATGAATTCCCGAAGTTTAAAGCGGGTGATAATATTACTGTGAATTATAAAATTACAGAGGGTGGTAAAGAACGCATCCAGAGCTTTAAAGGCGATGTTATTAAGCGCCAGGGCGATGGTGGAACTGCTACTTTTACGGTTAGAAAAATTAGTGACGGAGTGGGTGTTGAGCGTTTATTCCCTTTCTTTTCACCAAACATTGAAAGTATTAAACTTCATAAAGTTGGTAAAGTTAGACGTGCGAAATTGTACTTCCTTCGCGATAGAAGTGGAAAAAGTGCACGCATAAAGGAAAAAAGAATGAAATAATTTTTAAATAAAAAATAAATAAAAAACCGGGAAGCCTTTGCTTTCCGGTTTTTTATTTTATATAATTGCATCGCTAACCAAAAACCATCAATGGCATAATTATACCTCACCAATTGTTTTTTTACATGAAAAAAGTATATGCCATTGCACTATTATTTTGCTTTGTATTCGCATCCTGCGCAAGGGGCATTTCGCCCTACGAGGCTGCCAACGGAAAAGCCAAATGTGGCAGGTATCTCAAATAAATAACCAGACTTTGACTTTTGTGATTGGGGTAAGCAATTAGGCTAAAAATTAATGCTGTATCTTTGAATCTTAATTTTAACGACATGATATTATTATTAAAGCCTCATTTCTTATGGGGAATGCCGGGAGGAACAGAGTGGATTTTAATTATATTGGTAGTGCTCCTGTTTTTTGGAGGTAAAAAGATACCTGAACTTATGCGTGGCATTGGTAAGGGTGTTAGAGAATTTAATGATGCCAAAGAAACAGTTAAAGGTGAAATGGATGCAGGAATGAAGGAAAAAGATAAAACTATCGTGACTGAAGATCGTGAAGTCCTTAAGCAAGAGCAAAATCGTAAATAACTAATTAAAAAGTATCATTGAAGGTTGAGGCGTGCATCAAGAAAAGATGGACGCCTGAACCTTTTTTAATAACACACATTGATCTCATATTCAAACATCTCAGATTATCATCAACAACTTAGCCAGGGAAAAACAACTTGCGAAGAAGTTGTAAAAACTTATCTCGATCGAAACCGAAAACTGAACCACCTTAATGCTTTTGTTGAAGTGTTTGAAGAAGAAAGTATTCAACGTGCAATTTCACTGGATGATAAAAGATCAAAAGGAAACAAGTGTGGAAAATTGCATGGAGTAGTTATAGCATTGAAAGATGTAATTTGCTACAAAGGGCATAAGGTGACAGCCGCTTCCGCAATTTTAAAAGACTTTACTTCTATTTACAATTCTACAGCAGTAGAAAGATTGTTGAATGAGGATGCAATTATTATTGGCAATTGCAATTGTGATGAATTTGCCATGGGAAGCACCAACGAAAATTCTGTTTATGGCAGCGTAAAAAATGCATTGGACGAAATGAAAGTACCGGGTGGGTCATCAGGTGGATCCGCTGTTGCCGTGCAGGCAAAACTATGTATGGTAAGTCTTGGAAGTGATACAGGTGGATCTGTAAGACAGCCAGCTGATTTTTGTGGTATCATAGGCATGAAACCAACTTATGGAACTATATCGAGGCATGGCCTCTTAGCTTATGCATCGTCATTTGATCAAATAGGAATTTTTGCAAACTCGATCAGTGACCTTGAGATAGTTTTAGAAGTTATCAGCGGAAAAGATGAATTCGATAGTACAGTCAGCCAGAATTCTTTTAAGCATTCCTCTCCAACAGAAAATAACGAAAAGCGGCAATATCGAATTGCTATTTTTAAAAACGCTATGGAACATCCGAGTCTGGACGGAGAAATTAAAACTCAAATAAATAGTGTTGCTGAAAAATTAATACATGACGGTCATACTGTGCAGGAAATTAATTTTGATTTGATAGATTATATTGTTCCAGCGTATTACGTGCTTACGACAGCAGAAGCTTCGTCTAACCTTTCTCGTTATGATGGTGTTAGATATGGATTTCGTGAAAAAGATAACTTAAGTAGCCTTACAGAATTTTATAAGAAAACACGAGGAAATGGTTTTAGCAAAGAGGTAAAAAAGAGAATCATGTTGGGCACTTTTGTATTAAGTGAAGGATACTATGATGCGTATTATACCAAAGCTCAACAAGTACGAAGACTTTTGATAAATCATACACAGGAAATTTTTAACAATTATGATGCGATACTACTACCCACTGCTCCGACAACAGCTTTTGAGGCTGGGAGCATGGAAAAAGATCCAATTTCAATGTATTTAGCTGATATTTTTACGGTATATGCAAACCTCACTGGCATTCCAGGAATTTCATTACCTCTCTTTAAACATAGCAATGGTATGCCTTTCGGTCTGCAGTTGCTGACGAATAAATTTAATGAAGTAACTTTACTTGAACTATCCAATTTGCTTTTAAAAAAATATAACTACAGTTAAACAAATGAAACCTGGCTTATTCATCCATATTATTTTACTCGTCATTTTGGTAGGGTCTTTTGTACCCGCCGAGGGAAAGAGTAAGGTCAATATACAGGTGAAATCAGACACCATTATTAGCAAAACAGAGAAAGAAATAATTGAGGAAGTTGTAGAAGCAAAAACACCAATCAAAAAAGAAAAAGTACAATACATCAGCCAGGTAACAAAGTATGGCTTCAAGAACTTGTTTAAAAATTATACCTACAATGCTGCCATGCCTTATTCTTCGCAGGTGAATCCGTATGCGGAAAATTATATGGAGGATTATTTAAAATCACACACCAGGTTTTTGCAAAACCTAAAGCAATCATCAACTTCCTATTTCAATTTCATTGATGGAATACTTTCTCAATATGGACTTCCCAATGAATTGAAATACCTGGCCGTTATAGAAAGTAATTTAAAATCAAATGCACTCTCTGTAGCAGGTGCACGAGGCCCATGGCAATTCATGAGCTATACCGCGCGGGAATATGGATTGCAGGTAAATCAGTGGGCGGATGACCGTACAGATTATTTTAAAAGCACCCATGCTGCCGCAAAATACTTACTCACTCTTTACAAAGATCTAAACGATTGGTTATTGGTTATCGCTGCCTATAATGGCGGGCCAGGGCGGGTTTACAGTGCTATTAAAAAAAGCGGAAGTCGGAATTTTTGGGATCTTCAATATTATTTACCTGAAGAATCGCGCAACCACGTGAAGAAATTTATTGCCACTCATTATATAATGGAAGCTGCAGTAAAAAATGATGAGAAGAATTTCAACTACTCAAAATTATCAAGCCAGGAAACGGCGATAGTCCCCAAAATTTCAGCGGAAGAAAAAGGGAATGTTTCAGAAATGGAAATTTCAGGAAGATACAAAGCCTTAATAATTTCAAAAAATATCGAAATGGATATTAAGGATTTCAGTCGCTTCAATCCGGAATTTGACAAAATGATTTCAATGGGTGCCACCTATACACTACGCCTACCCGAAGAAAAAATGAATGCGTTTGTGACAAAAAAATATTCTATTTTGAACGAGTGTGTTCAATATCTTTTACGAGATATCAATATGGATTCCAAGACTGTTTACGGGAAGAAAAATTAATTACAGCAACGCTTTTTTCATCGCCTCCAATTTAATCATACACTCTTCAAATTCCTTTTCAGAATTACTTTTATTAGTAATCGCTGAGCCGGCATTTACCGACAGATACTTCCGTTTTTCATTGTATAAAATACTCCTGATTACTACGTTAAAATCGAAATCTCCATTGGGAGCAATATAGCCAACAGTTCCGGAATACAAACCCCTGCGGGTTCGTTCGTATTTTTCTATTAATTCCATCGCACGTTTCTTTGGTGCTCCAGTCATTGAGCCCATCGGAAAAGTTGCGTGAAATATTTCTTCGATCTTTACACCATCTTTTAATTTTCCGCCAATGGTAGATATCATCTGGTGCACCTGCGGAAAAGAATAAATCTCTAAAAATTCTTTCACCTCCACAGAACCTTTCGCACATACTTTTGATAAGTCATTTCGAACGAGGTCCACAATCATTGTATTTTCTGCCCGTTCTTTTGGATTTAAGGAGAGTGAATTTCTCTGTTGTTCATCCTCTATTAAATCGTTTAAAGCCCGTCGGGCAGTACCTTTTATAGGCTGAGAAATAATATTATTTTCAACGTTCTTTAAAAACCTCTCCGGGCTTGCACACATCAAAAACTTATCCTGGTATTTATAGAAAGCAGAAAATGGATTTGGAGAAATTGTGTTCAACTTTAGATAAACATCAATCGGATTTATTTCAGCATTCTCAGAAAAAAACTCCTGGCAAAAACAAATTTCGTAACAATCGCCACGCGCTATTTGTTGCTGGAGTTGAGTTACAGAGTCAATATATTCTACACGTGAAAAACGACTTGACAATTCCGGTGCCTCATTTTCTTCGGAAGACAGAACAACAGCATAAATCTCTTTCATCAAACGCGCTGTGTCATAGCCTTCTTCTGCACCTATTCTTACTTCGTGTTCGGAAATAATAAATACCAACTCCGGAATAAAAAAAAATGCATCGGGAAAATTTATTCTATCATAATTATCGGAGTGAAGTTCGTCAATATGGTTTTTGTAATCATAAGACAGATGACCAAAAATCCAGTCTCTATTTCTTTCATGAAAATCCGAAAGCCCTGTAATTGGGGAGTCTCCTTGATGCGGGTAAAATTGTAAACCTCCCATACCTGCAATACATTCATACGATTTATCAAAATCATATTCATTGTTTTCCAAAAAACAAAAATTGCTGAACCTTATTCCAAAGTTCAGCAATTGAGTTTTAAAATATTTTAAATCGGAAACGGAGTGCGAAGTAAATTTTCTTTTCAAAATGATTGCATCATAAAAAGTAGATACTGTTAGAAATCATCATCATCATCATCAAAACCATTATCATCATCAAAGAGATCAATCGGTTTGATATCATCATCGATTTCAAAATCATCATCAGCTTTGGTCTTCTTTCCGTCGGATTTTTTCCCTTTCGATTTAGGAACATCAAATTCTTCAAAATCCGGATCGTAATCATCGTCATCGGATTTTTCCCAATCGTCAGCTACTTCAACATCGTCATCATCGTCATCATCATCACTTCTTTTTTTTGAAGAACTTGCCTTGCCTTTTTTTACAGGGGCATCATCATCTTCCAATTCATCCTCATCATCCAAGTCTTCTTTTGTTTTTTTGGAAGAAGAACTCGGAGAACTCGTGTTGGTTTTCTTTGCAGGAACTTTGTTTTCCTTATCAGATTTTGCTTTCATTTTTAGCTAAGGATTTTTTTGTAAAATTTCAATTTGATTTTCAATTATCCAAAAATAAGAAATACTTTTTTAAAAAAAATTTCAGAGTAAAATTTAGTAGAATTATTATACAACGATAATCTGATCTGTACCAGGCCCGTTTGAAATATATTTCACAGGAACGCCCAAAGATTTATCTATGAATTGTATATAATCAGACATCTGTTTTGGGAATTCGTTTGTCGTTTTAATAGTTGTAATATCTTTCTGCCATCCCTCAAATTCTTTGTAAACCGGATCTATAATCATCTTGTCCATTTGGAAAGGAATCCGATTAGTTTCTTTGCCATCGATAAGATAACTATCACAAACTTTTAAAACATCCAGTTCGTCCAATACATCGGCTTTAGTCATCACCAATTGCGTTACACCATTGATCATACAAGCGAAATTCAGCGCAACCAAATCTATCCATCCGCAGCGGCGTGGCCTACCAGTTGTGCTTCCAAATTCATTTCCACTTTTCCTTATTTTCTCTCCCGTCTCATCGAGTAATTCTGTAGGGAATGGACCGCTTCCTACACGGGTGCAATATGCTTTGGTGATACCAATTACTTCCTTGATTTTATGAGGTGCTATGCCCAACCCGCTTCCTACGCCTGCAGTAATAGTACTGGATGATGTAACATAAGGAAACGTTCCAAAATCTACATCCAGCATGCTTCCCTGCGCACCTTCTGCCAACACTTTTTTACCTTTTTGAATGGCATCGTTAATAAAGTATTCGCCATTTACAATGTTCAATGTTTTCAAGAATTCAATTGCTTCAAAGAACTCTTCTTCCCATGCAGAAATATCTTCGTCAAAAGAAAAATTGTCAAGTAATTTTTGATGCTTTAGCCGCAGCTTAATATACTTTGAAATAAAACCTTTATCCAAAAGATCACCAACTCGCAACCCGTTTCTACCGGTTTTATCCATGTATGCCGGACTTATTCCTTTTAAGGTAGATCCTATTTTTTCTTTGCCTTTAGACGCTTCGCTGGCGCGATCAATCGCACGATGAGTTGGCAAAATTAAATGGGCTCTTTCGCTAATGAAAAGTGATTTCTTATAGTCAACACCAAATGCGGCAACAGACTCGCATTCCTTTTTTAATGTTACCGGATCTAGCACTACGCCATTGCCAATTAAATTTATTTTATTCTCGCGAAAAATGCCGGAAGGTATTTGATGTAATACGATTTTCTTACCGTTAAAGTATAAAGTATGCCCTGCATTTGGACCTCCCTGGAACCGGGCAATGACATCATAATTTGGAGCAAAATAGTCCACAATTTTACCTTTTCCTTCATCGCCCCATTGGAGGCCCAGAATTACATCAACCATTATTAATAGAATTTTGGATCAAAAAAATAAATGAATTTTTAATCAATTTTATAAGAGGCGGTAAAAGTAAAATTAAAAAAAGAAACAGCGCAGTTATTTCTATACAAAAAATTATTTAAACAAAAGAAAGTCCGATGAATTTGTAGCAATTGAAATTATCGCTTAGGCTACTTTCAACAAACTTAATTTGCTCACCATAAATTTACGTTGTGAATATTCTTTCGTAAGGGTGAAAGTTTTTATTTTGGAGGAGGGCAACTCATACATAGCATCAGTTAAAATGCTTTCGCAGATGCTTCTAAGGCCACGTGCGCCCAATTTGTATTCCATGGCTTTTTCAACCATGAACCCATACACATCGTCTTCTATAACCAAATCAATTCCTTCCAACTCAAACAATTTTTTATATTGTTTTATTAAAGAATTTTTAGGTTCGGTTAAAATATTTCTTAGCGTAGTCTCGTCGAGAGGATCGAGATAAGTAATCACTGGAAGTCTTCCCAAAAGTTCTGGTATTAAACCAAAAGATTTTAAATCCTGTGCGTTTACAAATTGCAAAAGATTCTTCCTTTGGAATTCCTGTAAATCTTTATTTACACTAAATCCAATTGCATTGGTATTTATTCGGCGCGCTATGAGTCTATCCACTCCATCAAAAGCTCCGCCGCAAATAAAGAGAATGTTACTGGTATTAATTTTAATCAGTTTTTGCTCGGGATGTTTGCGTCCGCCTTGTGGTGGCACCAACACTTCAGTACCTTCCAAAAGTTTCAGCAATCCTTGTTGTACTCCTTCGCCACTTACATCTCGTGTAATGCTTGGGTTATCACTCTTCCGTGCTATTTTATCTATTTCATCAATGTAAACAATTCCCTTCTGCGCTGCATTCACATCAAAATTACATACCTGCAAAAGGCGGCTTAAAATGCTTTCAACATCTTCGCCCACATAGCCGGCTTCAGTGAAAACTGTGGCATCAACAATGGCAAAAGGAACATTCAATATTCGTGCAATCGTTTTTGCGAGTAGCGTTTTTCCGGTACCAGTTTCGCCTACCATAATGATGTTGCTTTTTTCAATTTCAACATCGTTCTCTACTTTTTGATTCAGACGTTTGTAATGATTGTAAACAGCCACTGACAAGACTTTCTTTGCATCGTCCTGACCAATTACATATTCATCCAAATATTTTTTGAGCTCCATCGGCTTCTTTACAGAAAGCTTGAAATTAGATGACGCGGCATTTTTATCCTGGGCAGGTAAAATTTCCTGCACGATAATTTCCTGCGCATGCTCCACGCAATTCTCGCAGATATGACCTTCCTGTCCCGCAATTAGTATTTTTACTTCATCGCGGTTTCTTCCACAAAAAGAACAATGTAAGGTTTGTTGTTTAGCCATGAGATCCTCTGGTTATTAAATTCGATTTTTCAAAGTACCTGAATTCTACCTTAAAAAATTACTAAAAAATTAAATGCTTCTACTAATGACAACTAAAGCAATAGAAATGATGCATTATAATTTTTTCAACACGTCATCTACGATGCCATATTTAATACTTGCATCTGCGTCCATCCAATAATCACGATCAAAATCTTCCATCACTTTTTCATAAGTCTGTCCGCAATTATCTGCTAATATTTGGGCTCCTAATTGTTTTGCTTTTAAAATTTGCAAAGCCATTATTTCAAGATCTGCACTGGTTCCTTGTCCACCACCACTAGGTTGATGAATCATAACTTCGCCATGCGGAAAAATATATCGTTTTCCTTTTGCACCGCCACTGAGTAAAATACTTCCCATGCTGGCTGCCATACCCATACATATTGTACTAACAGGAGAAGAAATCATTTGCATGGTATCATAAATAACCATTCCGCTTGTAATGACTCCACCCGGACTATTGATGTAAAATTTAATTTCTTTACCGGGATCGGTTGCTTCTAAATATAACAAGCGATTGGTAATATCTTTCGCGCTTTTATCATTTACTTCACCCCAAAGAAAAACCTTACGCTCTTCCATGAATTTCTTGTCGAACATCATGGCACCCATCATCATTTTTTCCATCGAGTTTTCTGACCCATTTTTTTCGGGTTCCTCTTCGTCAGCCGAGCGTGTAAAACTTGTTTTATATAAATTCATTTGATACAATTTTGATATTGAAGAAAAATTAAAAATTTATGATTATTGTTTCTTGACCTTCCTTGCATTTGTAACCAGCACTTCATCAATAAGCCCGTATTCTTTCGCTTCGTCGGCGGTCAGCCAATAATCTCTATTACTATCTTTTGCAATCTTCTCTACCGGCTGCCCTGTGTGGTTTGCTATAATTTCATAAAGCTCCTGCTTTAGCTTTCTAATTTCATTTACTGTAATCTCAACATCAGAAGCTTGCCCGGCAGTACCCGCACTTGGTTGATGCATCATGATCCGCGAATGTTTCAACGCACTCCTTTTTCCAGGTGCTCCTGCGCACATTAGAACGGCTGACATACTTGCTGCCATGCCTGTACATATAGTAGCAATATCCGGAGTTACAAACTGCATGGTATCATACAAACCTAAGCCGGCATACACTCCACCACCTGGAGAATTTACATAAAGTTGTATATCCCTGGTTCTATCTGTGCTTTCTAAAAATAATAATTGAGCTGTAATAATATTGGCTACTTCATCATTTACCGGATACCCTAAAAAGATTATTCTATCCATCATCAAACGGCTGTAAACGTCCATAACAGCCACATTCATCGGTCGCTCTTCTATGATGTTAGGTGTTAGGTTTGTTACATTGTGGTTTATGTAACCATGAAGTGTATTGCTGCTGATACCCTTGTGCTTCACAGCATATTTTTCAAATTCTTTTCCGATGTTCATAAATTAAATTTAATGTAAAATGAGTTACGGCGATGAAGTTCCAAATATTATGCTAACTAAAAAAATAAGACAAAAGGACAGCCTGATAAAGGATGAAATAAAGTTTCAAATTCAATGCAGAATTTTCCGTTCAAAAAATCGAGGAATGTTGAAAGTCCGTAAAATAAGCACGCACGTAAACGAGAAAACTTTCAGTGATGTCCAAAAAATAAACCAGTATTCAGACTTTAGTGTCAATGATGATGATGTTCCTGCATGGCACTAAATTCTTCGGCAGAAATCTCTTTGGTTTCAGGTGTTACCTGGGTCTCTATCCAACTGAATAATTTTTCAGTGATCATTCTTCTATAAGTGCTGTCAACCTGCTTTTCATCTTTCATCATCCTGTCGATATAACTTTCCAACCACTGCGTATCTTCGCCCATATTCATTTGTCCGAAATAACGCATGATCTCTTCTTTCATGCTGCTCCGCAATTCATCTTCACTTACTTCCAGTTGGTTTTCCTTTATAATTTTATCGCTCAATAATGTCCATTTCAACTGGTTGGTGAAAGTTGGATATTCTGCTTCCACTTCGTCTTTGCTTTTTGCTTTCTCTCCACCAATCTCTAACCACCTTTTTAAAAATTCCGTAGGCAGTTCTAATGGTGTATCTATTAAAGTATGATAGATCTGATCGTGCATCTGGTTGCGGCCTGCAGCGTCCCACTGCTTTTGAATTTCTTCCGATAAAACTTTACGGAATTCATCTTCAGTCTTAATCTCTTTTCCCGGAAAAACTAAATTAAAAAATTCCTCATTCAGTTCTTTCTTCTCTACCAAACCAATTTTAGTGATATTCATTTTAAAGAATTTTTCACCAGATGTGGTGTCTTCTTTATCCAATGCTAAATCAGAAAAAATCCACTCTCTTTCCTTTTCAGGAAAAGCAGTATTTAATTGAAGAATTAATGAATCACCAACTTTCTTGTCCTGGAGTTTTTGTTGATATTCTTCTGAAAAATATTTTAGTAAAATAGAATTATCTTTTGAAATACCGCCTTCGATCACATTTCCGTCAGCATCACTTTCTTCAAATAAAACATTCAATACATTTTCGGGAGCAGAAACCGAATCAACATCTTTTAGGTCACCATTCTTAGTAACCATTTTTTCAATTTCCTCATTCACCATTTCATCAGTGACTTTCACTTTGTGAAAAACCGGCTTTGCAGAATTGAGAGCATCTAAAGTAATTTCCGGTTTCAAACCCATTTCAAAAGGGAATTCATAATCTGCCGGGCTGTTCATATCAAGGCTGCGCAAATCGTTTGCCATTGGCAGTGGCTGCGCAAAAATATCGGGCCTATTCTCTACCATGTATTCTTGTAATTGCTTTTCAACCGTACGAATGACTTCATCATAAAAAATAGAAGCTCCATACATTTTCTTTACCATGCCCAAAGGCACCATTCCTTTTCTAAAACCTGGTATGTTGGCTTTTTTGCTATAATCTTTCATTGACTTTTCAAAGGATGGCAAATAATCCTCCTTTGAAACTTTTACCACTAGTTTGTCATGAAGATTTCCGAGATTCTCTTTGATTACACTTGCCATTACTCAAATTTTATAAAACCGCGAAACGGTTTCTTTATATTTTCAGGTTAGAAAATAGTTGAAAAAAAAGTGCGCATGGAGGGACTCGAACCCCCACACCTTGCGGCATCAGATCCTAAGTCTGACGTGTCTACCAATTTCACCACATGCGCATTTTGGGCGGCAAAAGTAATGGATTTGTATTAAAAAAAAATAAAGATAGAAAAGATTTACAAAATTATTTTGTCATCATCCATGATGCCAATTTTCAATCAGGCACAAATGGGTAAAGAGTGATCATGACTATTAAATTTTTTAAATGAAAAGCATTTCTATGTAAATTCGTACCGAATGGAAAGCACACTTGATATACCGAAATACTCAATGAATGAAGAAGAGGAGAAAAAGGAAATTCTCCGAAAATACCGTGCCTTATTGCGAGCCTTAAAACCCAAACTAAAACCTGGAGATAAAGAGCATGTAAGAGTTGCGTTTGAAATGGCCGTGGAGGCACATAAAACCATGCGTCGAAAAAGTGGTGAGCCATACATCTTACATCCTATTAGTGTGGCCATGATTTGCGTGGAGGAAATTGGACTGGGTGTGCGAAGTACTATTTGTGCTTTAATGCACGACACTGTAGAAGATACCGACATCACACTGGATGTGGTTCAAAGAGAATTTGGGCCGGAGATCGCAAAAATTGTAGATGGCCTTACAAAAATTTCCAATGTACTGGATGCTAATTCATCGCAACAAGCAGAAAATTTTAAGAAGATTCTTTTAACGCT
>JBDSHT010000339.1:0-2632 GCA_039918315.1 Ginsengibacter sp.
AGATTAATGGAAAATGGCACACCAACTTTTTAGATAATTTTTTCCCATACATACGGGAGCCATTTGTGTGGATTCCTTTATATTTCTTTCTCGTTTTATTTGCGATTATTAACTTTAAAAAAAACGGAGCATTGTGGGTTTTGTTTTGGATTGTTAACACCGCTCTTAGCGATTTTGTGAGCAGTAATTTAATAAAGGGAAACTTTCCAAGGCTGAGGCCATGTCGCGATCCGTTCATTGCAGATACTGTCCGGTTCATCGTGGATTACTGCCCCTTCAGTTCCAGTTTTACTTCGTCACACGCTGCTAACCATTTTGCGGCTGCAATGTTTATATTTACAACCTTTAAAAAAGTAATAGGTTATCAGTTTGCATGGTTTTTTGTTTGGGCCTTTTTAATAAGTTATGCACAGGTATATGTCGGTGTTCATTTTCCATTCGACGTATTTTGCGGTGCCATCGTTGGTATAATAGTTGGTTACATTCCCGCAACAATTTTCAACAAAAAAATTGGATTGTTGCCTTCACTTAAAAATTAAATATGATTGATGTAGGAATTTTATTATTTCTTATTCTGCTGAACGGAGTTATTGTATTGTGCGAAACGGCTTTGATTGCTGCAAAAAAGGGACGCCTGGAAGGTAGTGCTGCCCGTGGCGACAGCCGTTCTAAAACTGTTATCGAGCTAAAAGAAGATCCTGACATTTTTTTATCAACAGTTCAGATTTACATAACACTGATTTCAATACTTACCGGTATTTTTTCCGGGAAGGAGTTTAGTAAATATTTACAGCCTGTTTTTGAAAACATAGATTTTTTGAAACCATACGCTTCGACTGTGGCAACAGTGGTAATAGTGATCATCGTTACTTTTTTATCGATCCTCTTCGGGGAGTTAATACCTAAGCGCCTTGCAATGCTTACCCCGGAAGCTATTGCGAAAGTGGCAGCCAAACCTGTAAAACTTTTGAGCACTATTTCTTATCCGTTAGTATGGCTTTTGAGCACCTTGAATGGTGGCATTTTTAAACTTTTCAATATCAAGGCCGATGCTGATAGTATGGTCACTGAGGACGAAATAAAAGCGATGATCAATGAGGGGAGTGAAATGGGTGCCATTGAGGAAGATGAGAAAGATATTATAGAAAGAGTATTTCATTTAGGCGACCGGAATATTACTTCGCTCATGACGCACCGCACCGATATTGTGTGGTGTGAAATAAATGAAACCCGTCTTTCTGTAATAGAGAAAATACGTGAATTTCAACATTCAGTGTACCCGGTCTGCCGCGAAAATATTGATGACATTGAAGGCATTGTTTATGTAAAAGATATGTACTTACAGCCTGATGCACCGCTTTCAACATTGATTAGGAAAGCTTTGTTCGTGCCAGAAAATAATTCTGCTTATCAGGTATTAAAAAAAATAAAAGAATCTAAAATTCACTATGCATTTATCGTCGATGAATATGGTAGTATGCAGGGGATGATAACGGTAAAGGATATTCTAAACGCGATAGTTGGAGAGATGCCTGAAGAAGAGGATGATGAATACGAAATTGTTGAAAGAAAAGATGGAAGCTTTTTAGTGGATGGCCAATTGCAGTTTTACGATTTTCTTACTCACTTCAATAAGACCATCTGGATCAATGAAGGCGAGAATGAATTTGATACAATGGCCGGTTTTATTTTACACGAGCTGAAACAAATTCCTTCTGCCGGTGATACATTTAGCTGGCGCGGTTTTGATTTTGAAATAATAGACATGGATGGGCACCGGATCGATAAAATTATTGTCACAGCTTCCGAAGAACTCCGCAATGAAATGGAAGATTAAAATGCCAAACTTACGATGACTCGGGATATCACTCTCTTATTTTCTCTTCAGATGATCGCGGAAAGAGTTTGTTTTTTTATGAATGTATTTAAAATATTTCCCCGCGTGGTCAATTTTTTATAGCGCGCCTTTAAACTAAAATAGATTTTGTCAGTTAACTTTGTTTAAATAAATTTGAATAAATTTAAACAAAGTGAATTCGTTTTCAATTTCGCAATTATCCCAGTTTTCAGGCGTAAAACAACATACCATTCGAATATGGGAACAGCGGTATAATGCGTTGACTCCCGGCCGCTCAGAGGGCAACACTCGGTATTACGATGGTGATCAGTTACGGCGTCTTCTTAATATCGTAAACCTTAATGGTGCAGGAATGAAGATTTCTGAAATTGGAATTTTATCTGATGAGGAATTATTCGCTTTAGCTGCCAAATTGGAAAATGAGGATAACAGCAACGCCCATGCTTATTTCATTTCACAATTGATCAATGCGGGGTTGGATTATGATGAAGTTGCTTTTGAAAAAGCATTTTCTCACAGTGTAGAGAAGTGTAACATAAAAGAGGTTTATCTCAACATTTTGTATCCCCTTATGGTGAGATTGGGTATCATGTGGTCAAGCGATGCCATTCCTCCCGCACAGGAACATTTTCTGAGCAACCTTATGAAACAAAAGTTATTTTCTCTCATCAATTCGGTGGCACCTTCCAAAATAAAATCTGATGCGTGGTTGTTGTTTTTACCCGAAGATGAATTTCATGAGATAGGTTTACTCTACGCTAATTATGTACTACG
>JBDSHT010000340.1:0-7496 GCA_039918315.1 Ginsengibacter sp.
ATAATTGTTGCCAATTTACTTCCGCCATTTCAAACTGCCTGTTTACATCCGAAGGATTTCTTACAATTATTTTTGAAGAAATTGAGTCTTTGTTGTACATGAGTTTAAATAATTCTGTACCGGCCAACAAGTAAGCACCTACGCCATACACCTCTGTATCTTCAAAGGTTACTTTATCTGGCGATGCGCCGGGAACCTGCACAAAACCAAGTTTACCATCTTCGTGTATGCATTCCTGTAAGGCATCCCATGCTTTATGAATTACAGGGAAATAATCTTTATAAGACAGGTACCCATTGTTGATGCCCCATGTTAATGCATAGGTAAAAAATGCTGTTCCGCTTGTTTCTTTCACAGGAAAACTTTCAGGGTCAAGCATGCTGGCGTGCCAGGTACCATCCGGCTGTTGTAATCCTGCAATCCGTTTTGCCATTTCTTTAAACATCTTTTCATAGTTCTTTCTTGTAGGATAATTTGCCGGCATGTTTTGCAACATTCTTGTGATGCCTGCAATCACCCAACCATTTCCACGGCTCCAAAAAACCTTTTTTCCATTCTTTTCTTTCTGGTTGAAATAACGGCTGTCACGAAACATTAACTGCTCAGATGGATCGTACAAATATTTTGCACTTCTCCACCATAGTTTATCCGCGATATCTAAATATTTTCTTTTGCCAGATGCTATAGAAAGATAAGCGAGCATAGGCGGTCCCATGTACAAGGCATCGCACCATGCCCATTCACGATTGTGCAATCCCCCATCGAAATTCCAAAGTAAAGATTCTGTGTGTGGACGCTTTATAATATCATCTCCTATACCCATCATTGGCTTGATCATTGAGGAGTCTTTGTACACCATAAACAGTTCTGACCAGGTTTGTCCTACACAATAATCATCTGCAAAAAAACGCTCCGGGCCGCCTTTCCATTCTAAACTATCCCCAATGGATTTTAAGAAGTGAATGTATTTATCATCATTTGCCATTTTTGCCCAGGCCATCATTCCCGTATAAAGGGCACCGTTAGTCCAATCAGTTGCAGGGTATTTCCAGGGATGTGTTTCTAAAGTTTGAATCTGCCAGTCAGCAACCTTTTTCATGCTCGTGTAAATACTGTTAACTGGTATAGTTTGTGCTGGAAGACCAAAGGAGAATGCATACAATAAAGTCGTAAGAAAAAGTCGTTGAAGGTTCATAGTAGAAAATTATTTAAAAAAAAATTTTGAAAGCAACCCGATAAAAACTTTAAAAGAGCAATGAGAGTTTGCGACACCCTAAAAACCAAAATGGTTCAGGCGCACACTACATTAGACACAATTTACAAAAGTTAAAGAAACATAATCTGCTCAATCGTTTGCACAACATTAAAGACACTTTTTTTTTTAATGATGACTTTAAAAAATGAAATTATGTACAACCGTTTGCGCACTTTTTTGCGAAAAACAAGACATACATTCGAAATAGAAACATTGTTTACAGTCAAAGTTTTCTTCAAAACAGGAACCTTGTTTCATATCTAAAATTCGATATCTGCTAAAGTAAAAATTCGCACTGAATTTCGGAAAAATTCTTTTTTAAATATTTCTTTAATTACGAATCGCTCGACAATTTTTTTTAAAACCAAAATGAAAATCATGAAAAAATTATTTCTCCTGCTGTTTTTTGCGCTGGGCTTTTTACTGCAGGCTAGCGCCCAGGAAAAATCTGTTACCGGGGTGGTAAGAGACAGCAAACAGGACCCCTTAGGACAATCGACCATTACCATTAAGGGAACAAAACAATCAGTGATAAGTGATAACATTGGTCGTTTCGAGATTAAAGTGTCCGGACCTAAAGCGGTTCTTATTATTACCCGTATTGGATATAATACTAAAGAAGTAACCGTTGGAAATAACACCACTATTGATGTCACATTAGATGAGGGTTCCAAAGTTTTAGACGATGTAGTTATAATAGGATATGGTTCACAAAAGAAAAGTGATTTAACAGGTTCTGTTGCAACAGCACCTATAGGCGATATGCTGAAAGCACCGGTACGATCTTTCTCTGAAGCGTTGGCAGGTCGCATTGCAGGTGTGGTTGTTTCATCTGTTGATGGACAGCCGGGTTCTGTAAACAATATTGTAATAAGGGGTAACAATTCTATTACACAAGGCAATTCGCCTTTGTATGTAATAGATGGATTTCCCAGTGAAAGCATTAATAGTAATTCTATCAATCCTAATGATATAGAATCGCTCAGTGTATTAAAAGACGCATCAGCAACTGCTATTTATGGCGCACGTGGTGCCAATGGAGTTATTGTAATCACCACAAAAACCGGAAAGGTAGGCCCACCGCTGGTTTCCTTTAGTACTTCTTACGGAATTCAAAAAATAGGTAATTCTGTTCCTTTGATGGACCCATACAATTTTGTAAAATATCAGTTGGAAAATAGCCCCGGAGATACGAATACAGTGGGTTCTGCGGCTTATTATTTTTTAAAGCGGGGAGCTACTTTAGAGGGGTATAAGGATAGTGCAAACATTGATTGGCAATCAAGGTTGTTTAGAACTGCACCCATGCAAGATTATAACCTATCTGTATCAGGTGGTAATGCGCAAACTAAATATTCTTTATCCGGATCAATATTAGATCAGGATGGTGTAATTATTAATTCCGATTATAAAAGATACCAGGGACGTTTCTCTTTAAATCAAACGCTTGGGAAAAAGATTAAATCCGGCGTAAATGTAAATTACAGTCATTTAGAACAATCAGGCGTAAGCCCATCATCGTTTTTAACCAGCACCAGCGCTACCAGTACTTTAATGTATAGTGTTTGGGGCTTTAGGCCATTCGGAAATTTAATAGACGAACCTTTTGATGATAATGTTAGTTCGGCAAATGATTATAGATTTAATCCAATTTTAAATCAGGAAAATATTGTTAGAAAAAACAGTACTAACAATTTAGCTGCAAATGCCTTTGTAGAGTATGCTATTACTAAAGACCTTAAATTGAAAGTAAGCGGCGGCATTAATACACTCATCAATGAAAATGTTTCATTTAATAATGCGCTTACGTCCTCTGGTAATCCTAAAGCTACTTTTAATAAAGGTATAAATGGTTCTGTTGGTTATGCTACTACCAATTCCTGGTTAAACGAGAATACCCTTACTTACAACAAGCGATTTAATAAAGACCATATACTGAATTTGTTAGCGGGTGTTACAGCACAAGGGCGAAACACTTCTTCATATAGTCTTTCCAATAGTCTGCTTCCCGATCAGGCAACCAATGTAAGTTGGTTAAATTCTGGAGCTGGAATTCCAACTATTAACTCTGATGCATCGCTGAACACTCTAGCATCTTATTTAGGCAGGGCAACTTATACATTTCATTCTGATTATCTGTTTACTGCTTCATTCAGAGCAGATGGTTCTTCAAAATTTTCGCCTCAAAACCATTGGAGCTATTTTCCTTCCGGTGCTGTTGCCTGGAAATTTGGAAATAATCCACTAATCAAAAATATAAAAGCTATATCAGAAGGTAAATTAAGGTTAAGCTATGGATTAACCGGTAATAACCGTGTAAGCGATTTTCCGTATCTAACACAGTATAGCATATCTACTGTTCAACAAGGTTATACATTTAATAATCTGGAACAATCAGGTCTTATTCCAGAAACATTGGGTAATCCCAATTTGAAATGGGAAACTACCTCACAGTGGAATCTTGGATTGGATATGGGATTCTTAAAAAATCGTGTTGAGTTTGTTGTAGATGTTTATAGAAAAACTACTAAAGATTTGCTCTTAGATGCCAAAATACCAACATCTTTTGGTTATAACAGCATCTTTAAAAATATTGGTAGTGTTCAAAACCAAGGCTTAGAGGTTTCTATCAATACGGTTAATATTCGTAAGGGCGATTTTTCCTGGAATACCAATTTTAATATAGCGTTCAATCAAAACAAAGTATTAGCATTGGCCGAAAACCAAAATTCTGACTTTGCGGGCGCACCTTACGATAATAGCGTTTCTAATATCCCTGCATATCTATTTCAGGTAGGTAAACCCCTGGGATTAATGTATGGCCCGGTATGGGATGGTATTTATCAGTTTAGTGATTTTGATAAAAGTCCTTCAGGCGTTTATTCTTTAATGGGAACCATTCCAACTAATGGAAATGTGAGGAGTACTATAAAACCCGGCGATATGAAATACAAAGATTTAAATGCTGACGGAAAAGTAGATCGCAATGATTTTACGATTATAGGAAGAGGGCTTCCTATACACACAGGAGGTCTTACAAATGATTTTAACTACAAAGGATTTAATTTAAGTGTTTTCTTTCAATGGTCTTATGGCAATGATATATTGAATGCTAACCGGCTGGTATTTGAAGGCAACAATTTGGGAAAAACAGGCCTGAACCAATATGCCAGTTTCCAAAACAGGTGGACAGAAGACAATCCTAGTAATACACTTACCCGTGCAGGAGCAGGAGCCCAGGGCCCTATTGGTAACAGCTTTTCTTCCAGAGTGGTTGAAGATGGATCTTATGTGCGGTTAAAAACATTATCGTTGGGTTATAACTTTCAAGGAGATCTAATGAACAAATGGGGTATCAGAAATTTGAATTTTTATCTGGCAGCACAAAATTTATATACCTGGACAAAGTATTCAGGTAATGATCCTGAAGTAAGTATTTTCAATAGTGTACTATCGCCGGGAGTTGACTATTCTGCTTACCCACGTGCAAGAACTATCACTTTTGGCCTAAAAGCATCTTTTTAATTGTATAAAACAAATTATTATGAAACGCATATTATTTTTCCTGACATTATTAATTACGGTTGGTTCTATAACCTCCTGTGAGAAATTTTTAAATACAGAACCCCTTTCTTTTGCGGCGCCTGAAACCAACTATGCATCCGAAGGTCAATTGCTACAGGCATTGGCAGGGGTATATGATGTTTTAGGTTACCGAAGAGCAGGTTTATACGCCGACGAAATGTTTAGCAAATTAGGCGCTACAACTGATGAAGGCTTTTATGCAAGATCTTCAAATGTTCCACTTTGTGCAGCTTATACTTTTGACTACACAGAGCCTGTTATCGACAATACCTGGCGAGCACTTTATACTGGGATAGAAAGGGCTAATAATCTGATTTACTATATTAATACACCAAAGTCTATGGATCCTGTTGAGAGGGCTGCTATACTGGGTGAGGCTGAATTCTTAAGAGGTTATTATTATTTTCTGTTGGTTTCTATGTATGGCGATGTGCCCATGAGACTTGAGCCTACCACCATTACGGGAGCTGCTACGAATAATGTTCCAAGAACGCCGGCCAAAGATGTATATGTCCAAATATTAAAGGATATGACAGATGCTGAAGCAAAATGTTATCCTGCAACGAATTTCGGTTATTCCAGCCGTGTTTCTAAAACTACGGTACAAGGTGTTTTAGCAAGAGTATGTTTAACCATGGCTGGTTATCCGTTACAGGATAAAACGAAGTATAAAGACGCATTGGATTGGGCTACCAAAGTTCAGACATCCGGTATTCATTCTTTAAATCCAAGCTACAGTCAGGTTTTTATAAACGAAGCCCAGGATATTTATGATGTAAAAGAAGCAATGTGGGAGGCAGATTTTAATGGTAACGATATTACAACTACCCTGGAAACAGGAAGGCTGGGTAATACAAATGGTATTACATATAATGCTAACAATGATTCAGGGTATTGTTATGGGTTTATAAATGTTACAAAGAAACTATATGACCTTTATGGTTCTGGTGATTTACGCAGGGATTGGGCAATTGCGCCTTACGGATATTCTGGAATAAACAGAGTGGCCAAGGGTACTGTGATTTATGATAGAAACTGTGGCAAATGGAGAAGATCTTATGAAACGCTTACACCCAAAAGTAAAAATAATACAGGGCAAAACTTTCCCATCCTAAGATATTCAGATGTGTTGCTGATGTTAGCTGAGGCAGATAACCAGGTAAAAAAAGGCCCTTCAGCAGCTGCTTATGATGCTATTAACCAGGTGCGCAGAAGAGGCTATGGATTTCCCGTAAATATACCCAACGTTAAATCCGACCTCACGCCTGGATTAAGTGTAACACAATTTCAGGATTCAATACAAGATGAGAGAGCCAGAGAACTATGTTTTGAAACACAGAGAAGACCCGACTTAATAAGATGGGGTATATGGACACAAACCATGAGCGCTTTAGCAAACCAAATAATTAGTGATTTAGGCAGCAACACCTTGAAATATGCAGCAATACCTTCTTCTAATGCGGCTTCTTCACCGAAATTCCTGTTGTATCCAATACCGGCTTCGGAGATTAGTGTAAACAATGCGGCTACGCAAAACCCGGGCTATTAGGTGTCACGAACAAATGACAAAACATCGGTAAGATTTAGTTAAACAGAAAAGGCATCCTTAAGGTGCCAGGTGAGTTGTAAGAAGACGAACGCAAGTGAACCTCCGATGAGGTGTCGAAAGGGTTAGACGATGTCAAAATGACCTATCCTGGCCTATGATGTCCGGGACACAAATAGGGTGGAGTTCTAAAAAGCCTTCCCAGGATTCAGTCAATAGATTTATCGCAAATGGAAACTTCTTTGCAGGCCATCGTTGTGAAAAAGACAATAGCTGCATTACTCCAAACCAATATTTAAAAATGGAGCCTGCGTATACAACGGGTGTCCATTAAAAGACTATGTATAAGCAATTTATATTCACGCTTTTTTTAAATTATATCTGCCTCGCAATTTTTGCCCAGGCACCAGATGATATTTGCGAAAATAAAGTTCCCGGTAATTGGTTTACAGGTAGCGGTAAATTATCTGTGAGCGAAACACATTTTAAACAAGGCCAACAATCCATTTGCTGGAATTGGAATTCAAAAAAGGCAAGTCTGCAAATTATAGACACAGCTTTTTCAAAAGCGTTGGCAGACAAAAAAAGTTGTTTTACCATTTGGATATATAATGAAAAACCTCTTAAAGATTCATTAGAATTTTCATTTGGGAAAAATGATTGTTCGTTTTCTTTCCAATTAAACTTTAAAGGGTGGCGTACTGCGTGGGTAATGTATAACCGGGATATGAAAGGAACGCCTTCTGAAACGATGAACAGCCTTAAAATTCTTGCGCCTGTTTCAGTAAAAAACGGAACATTATATTTTGATGCAATGCAATATGTTACCACGGTAGATCCCCGCGCCCCAATGAGGGATATGCAGGCGCCATTTATACATCCGGTTAATGGAAACAATACGGCCAATGCACATTGGGTGAACCTTTTGCAGTTTAGCCAGCTGTCAGATTTTTTGAAGGTACCTAAAACTGTTTTTGAAAAGGAAATTGCGGATATTGAAACCATTCAAAACAGGTATGAGAAAATCGTCCTGCCCGCAGGTTCTTCTCAAAAAAATCAAATTAAAGCCATTACAAAATCATTTGAAGCATATAGTATAAAATCTACAGG
>JBDSHT010000341.1:0-4580 GCA_039918315.1 Ginsengibacter sp.
TGAGACTTAAATTTATTTTCTACAACAGCAGTATCTTTCAAATCAGTATTGTCAAGTGCCAGCATTTCCTGGTCAGCCGTTTCCACAAATTTTATTCCTTTCACCAACCAGGCATTTCCGAATGCATTAGGATTCAACTGTGCCATTGGTTTTCCTGTCTGCGGATTTTGGACGATGAAATATTTTGTATTCAACATATTGAATACAGACATGTTGCCTTTACTCAATTGATAGGTAATGATGTCATTGTACAGATCCAGTTTTGCCGGATGATATCCTCCAACAGAATTATGATGATAAGAAGTTGATGCATCATTAAACACATCAACAGTTTGGTTGAAAACTCTGATCCTATCGTGCTCAGGATCTTTTTTTATTTGCAGGTCTGCCTCGGTAGGAATGAATGCTGATTCGAAATCTGATTTCTCCACATACTTATTAGAATTTAAATAACGATTAGCAATTCCTAAAAGATCAAATGAACTGAGTACAATCAAAGTTGACATCATTACAACGCCGGAAATCTTTTTCTTCGCAAAGAAATAAATCACCAAAAGAGCCAAAGCCATCAGCACGGCAGATCGAATAAGATCGCCGCCCATAAGGCCTTTTCGGTCGCTTTGTAAAGCAAAAAGAATTCCTGTACTCATCATTTCTGCCTGCTGTGCTAATTGCGGAGGAGCTTGTTGTCCCGGAGGAACCTGGCTCAAAATATTTTGATGAATATTATCTTTAAGAGTCTTGTCTGACGAACCACTAAAAGATGCAGTGAAATAAAATGCTGCCATCAATGCGATGATAACTCCTGAAATAATCGCCGTTAATTTCAGCTTCTTTAAAATTTCATTTACTTCTTCCTTTCTTGAAATTAATTGGTTGATCGCTAACACGCCCATCAATGGAAAACACAATTGAGGAATCACCAGCGACATGGTAACTGCTCTCAATTTATTATAGAATGGCATGTAATCAAAAAGGAAATAATTGAATCCTTTAAAATTGGCTCCATAAGCGAGGAGTACTCCAATAATACTTGCGGCAACGAGCCACCATTTATGCCACGATTTTAAATAAACCAATCCGAAGATGAACAATAAACAAATGACTGCGCCAAGGTAAACCGGGCCAGAGGTTACAGGTTGCCCACCCCAATAAGAATATCCATTTTCATATTGAACGGCTTGTTCAGCAGGTACTCCTAATTCAGAAAATTTATTTACAAATTGTGATGACTCATCATACTCACTACCACCATTGCTACCACCATATAAACCGGGTACAAAAAAGATAAATGTTTCACCAATACCGAGACTGTAATTAAATGCATAATCTTTATCTAAGCCGCCTTTAGTCTTCACATTTTTATTTCCTAATGTAAGCTCCGATCTTCCACCACGCATACTTTCTTTCGCATATTGAGAGGTTGGTAACATAGTAACCGCGGAGCAGGCGAGACCGATTATGCCTGCGATAAGCCCTAGCCCGGCACCTTTGAGGGCAGTTGCCAATTCCTTTTCTTTATAACTTTTTACAACAAAAGCAATCGTCATTATGCCAGCCATCATTAATGTGTAGTAAACTATCTGAACATGATTTTGCATCAGGAGCAATGCAGCAAACAAAGACGTGATGGCTAAACCTGTCCAATATTTTTTTTGAAAAAGTAATAATAATCCTGCTAACACGGCGGGAACATAGGCAATGGAAACCATTTGCGTATCGTGTCCTGCGCCTATAATGATCGGATTAAATGTAGAGTACGCATAAGCGAGTCCGCCGAGAATCCCTGTCCATGGATTGGCACCTGCGACTATGCATAAAAAGTAAAAGCAAATACTTGCCAGGAAGAAAAAATTAATGGGTTTTGGAAGTCCTAATGTTAGCGCTGAATACACATAAGCTACCGAGATAGATGTGCGCCCATCCAAAAAAATCTGGTATGCGGGCATCCCACTAAACATGCTGTTCGTCCATAAAGGATAATGACCATGTTGCTCATTAAACTCAAATGATTGTTGCGCCATGCCCTGCCATGCTTGAGTATCGTGTTGTGTTACCACTTTCCCTTCTATAGCAGGCTTGCAATAAATTACAGCAACTATTAAAAATATCGCTACTGCAATTAAATGAGGCAGTACTTTTTTAAAATTAAAATTCTTCATGAAAAATATTTCTTTAAGGAAGCAAAGTAAAAGTTTTTATTTGAGCTTTGAGCAATTGGGTGTGAGGCAGGAGGTGTCAGGTATGAGCAGTGAGCTATGAGCTGTGATCTTTGAGCAGAGAGTTTGATTTTTTTGAGCAAATAGCAATCAGGGATCAGGTTTGAACCATCAACCTTGAACCTTCAACTAAAATCTAAACTCTGCAATCCTTAAAATCCTTTACCTTAGTTTTAGCAAAACATAACTCATGGCTTTAAGCAGAATTTGGGCGGCATTTATAATCATTGCAATTTTGGCCGCCACTTTTCAGGCGATCTTTATCAAAGGAAATTCAGGGATTTATAGCGGTATGGTAATTGGGAATTCCGGCGATACTTCTCAAACACGTCTCGCAGATTCCAGTGCTATGGAAGCAATTATATTATCCACTTTACAGAAAGGAAAAACCTACACTGATGGCACCACAAAATATGCACGAAATGCAGACGGTGCTTATATAGTTTACAAAGAACAACATGCGGATGGTGTAATTTCTACCGCAAAAACAGCCGTCGAAATTTCCATAAATCTAATCGGAATAATGGCGTTGTTCATGGGCTTTATGAGCATCGCGGAAAAGGCGGGAGGTATAAGGCTTTTGTCAAAAATTATCGGTCCGTTTTTCTCCAAATTATTTCCTGATCTTCCAAAGAATCATCCTGCGATGGGACACATGGTCATGAATTTTTCTGCCAATTTATTGGGCTTGGATAATGCCGCTACACCATTTGGAATCAAAGCAATGGAAAGCTTACAGGAACTAAATCCCAACAAAGACACTGCATCAAATGCGCAGGTGATGTTCCTTTGTTTACATGCTTCCGGTCTCACTTTAATTCCGGTAAGTATCATTGCTATCAGGGCTTCTCTGCATGCCTCAAATCCTACTGACATTTTTATTCCTTGTATGATTGCCACTTTTTGTGCAACCATGGCCGCAATGATGATTGTTTCTTTTAAACAAAAAATAAATATTTTTCAACCGGTAATACTTATATGGGTTCTGGGAATATCTGCTGTTATGGCGGCACTTGTAATTTATTTGCAAACACTGAATTTTACAGGCGTTCAAACGTTTTCCGGCATCTTAAGCAACGGACTTATTTTAGGCCTTTTCTTTGTGATTGTATTGGGTGCCTTATACAAGAACATAGATATTTTCAGTGCGTTTATAGATGGTGCAAAAGGCGGTTTCGAAATCGCTGTAAAAATTATTCCTTACCTCGTGGGAATGTTGGTGGCTATAAGTTTATTGCGCACCAGCGGAACATTTGATTTTGTTATTGGGGGTATGAAAAACATGTTTGCATTCCTCGGCGCTGATACGCGTTTCGTTGACGGATTACCGACTGCATTGATAAGACCGTTAAGCGGAAGTGCTGCCCGCGGTATGATGGTTGACACGATGACTACCTTCGGCTCTGACTCGTTTGCCGGAAGGCTTTCCTCTGTTTTACAAGGCTCGTCAGATACCACGTTTTATGTGGTGGCTGTTTATTACGGAGCCGTGTCCATTAAGAATACGCGCTATTCCATAGGAGCCATGCTGCTCTCGGATTTGGTTGGAATTGTTACTGCGATCTTGCTGGCTTATTTATTTTTTGGATAAATAATTTTTCAAAAATATGTTGATTAGCGATTTTGCTTTTAAGGGTTAAATGTTCTTTCAGTTTAGCTTCTGTAACCTTAGTGGAGGGGAGGTAAGGCATTTCAACCTTATTACCTTATTCTAAATCAACGGAATGGAAATTGAATAAAACATTTCATATACTCATTTTCTCCTACAGTTCTCTCACCCTTTTGAGTATCCAAGATTCAATAAGGTAATAAGGTACATGTGTTTTGGTGTGTAATCCTACTAAGGTTTTAGAACTTTTAGTTGATCAAGGTATCGATTATTCTTTTCCTTTTTTGTTTTTTTAAAGTGCTGAAATTATTGAACTTGCCGAATCGAATTTTAAAATGAGTAGAAGGTTTCATTGAACAAATTATGGAGAAAATTTTTCAGTATTTCAATGCTGAAAATATGGCGTTTATTTATTTTTTGGATAAATAAACGCCATAAATCTTTGCTCTGCTTTATTCCCTTTATGGTTTGTAAACAAGGCAGGTCACCTTTCCGTCCATGGTAGTTACAATAATTTTATTTTTTGAAATCGGTGTAATGTTTGTGATCAAAGCATTGGAAATTTTATGCTTCCAAATTATTGATCCGTCTTTTCGATTAGCCGCAACAACCACTCCTGAGTTAGAAGGCACATACACCACATCATCTATTTCAACGATGGCTGTGGGTGCAATTTCATAATTTAATTCTGTATTTGATCTCCAGGGGATTTCCATTTCATTGGCACTTGTGGATACGCCTATTACAAAACC
>JBDSHT010000342.1:0-11337 GCA_039918315.1 Ginsengibacter sp.
GCGTAAATCAATTTTTCACCTCTTAAAATATAGGCAATATTAATTCCATAATGTTCACGCCAGGCAAGCTCCAGCAAGGTTTTTCCGATGTATTCCGCATGTGGATTCACCTCCAGGTCAACCATGTGAGCGTCCCACGGCGAAAGATCGGTTTGCGGATTGAATTGGGTTCGCAATAATTCATTTCGTTCTATTTCGTCATTAGCATGTTTTTCCCGCGCATTCAGGTTGCTCAGGAACCTGGTTTCTATTCGATGATAAAAACCCTGAATTCGTTTCGAGAACAGGAATAATACAACAAAAACAATGGGCAAAGCAATGACGATACCAACGGTACCCGTGAAAAGCCTGGTTACCCAAAACCCGATCAACAAAAGTCCCGCAACATTCCGGGAAATTTCTAGTACCAGTAAGGGTCCGCGGCTGTATTTGGTATTTAGCCACAACTCTCGATAGGCAATGGTATTCGGCTTTTTAGCCATCAATGCCCACAAGAATGGAGCTGCAATGCCTAGGGTTACAACCAGGCCAATGATGTGTTGTGTAACTGCATTTTTAATATTTCTTTCAAGAAAAGGAAAAAAGAATTCAGTGCTTACCAGCACAAGTCCAAACAGGACGATTCCGTTAGTGAGCGCAATGGTAGCATAAGATTTAATAACTTTTTTCCAGTCGCTTTCAGCCTGGATATCCTGTGTGCTAGACGTGTAATTATTTAAAGCTTTCAGCCATCTTGCCGGCAAAATTCTTTCAATAAAATTATAAGCCTGCGGCGAAAATTTGATAAGATAAGGTGTGGTAAATGTAGTAATGGCTGATGCTCCTACTGCCACCGGGAAAAGGAAATCACTGATGACTCCTAATGAAAGTCCGAGTGTAGCCACGATGAAAGCAAACTCACCTATCTGAGCCATACTCATTCCTACCTGCACCGATTGCTTTAAGGGTTGTCCGGATATAAGGGCACCGATAGTAGTGCTGAACAATTTGCCGAATAAAGTAAGTAAGGTGACCCAAAGAACCGGCCAACGGTATTGTATAATTAATTCCGGATCTATCAGCATTCCAACAGACACAAAAAAGATGGCTCCAAAAAGATCTTTAACAGGTTTTAGAATGTGTTCAATTTTTTCTGCTTTGGTAGTTTCTGCAAGAATAGATCCCATTATGAAGGCTCCCAATTCCGCAGAAAAACCCGCTTGAGTAGCCACTACCACCATACCCAGGCAAAGCCCTATTGCCAGTATCAGCAAGGTTTCTTCGTCAATAATATTTTTTATACTTCTTAAAAGACTAGGTAAAAGAAAGATACCGGCGATGAACCATAATATTAAAAAGAATAAAAGTTTTGCAACGGTAAATAACATCTCACCACCTTCAAATTGCTTGGTCACCGCTACGGTTGATAGTAACACCATCAGCAAGATCACCACAATATCTTCTACCACTAACACACCAAAGACAACCCGTGCATACTGCCTCGTTTTAATCCCTAATTCATCAAATGCTTTTATAATAATGGTGGTGGACGAACTAGCCAACATACCTCCCAGAAAAAGGCTATCCATGGTTGACCAACCTAAAAGTTTTCCTAATCCATACCCGGCAATCGTAATAAAAATTATCTCTACAAACGCAGTAATGGAAGATGCGCCGCCCACCCGCATTAGTTTCTTAAAACTGAATTCAAGGCCCAGACTGAACAATAAAAATATAACTCCAATTTCGGCCAGTATTTTAACATTGGTGATATCGACTACGGTCGGTGTAAGGTCGAGATGTGGACTCACCAAAAAACCCGCAATAATATAACCTAATACAAGAGGCTGTTTAATGCGTTTAAACAAGAGAGTGGTAATTGCTGCGGCAATAAGAATTAGTGCTAAGTCTTGTATTAAACTTGGTAGGTGACCCATTCAGTAAATTTAAATAATCTTCAAAAAATCAACCTACTTAAAATTACTTAAATCCGCGCCGGCGGCTTCGTCTAAGAACCAATGTAATTTGCCGTTAACCGGGCTTATAATTTGTGAAGGTAATTTTTGAGGATTGTAATCACCTTCAATTACCTGCTTTAAAATTCCAGCCTTTTTTTCACCCTCAACCATGAATACGATATGTGACGCAAGATTAACCAACACAGGCATCAACGTGATTCTGAACATTTCCTGCTCCGGCAGAAAAACAGAATTTACCCAACGTGCATGTTCAACTATAATTGGTGATCCGGGGAACAATGACAAGGTGTGCCCATCGTCGCCCAATCCTAATAAAACGAGATCAAAACTTTTGGATTTATTATCAAAAAAATTGTGCAACAACTCGCGATACGCATCTACTGAAAAGTTAGTTTCTATATCAGTACGCATTATGTGAATGTTCTCAGAAGGAATCTCCACATGATTCAATAAAGTTTCGAAAGCCATGCCCGCATTGTTGCGTGGATCATCAAAAGGAACTACTCTTTCATCACCCCAAAAAATATGAATTCGCTTCCAGTTAATTTTTGATTTATAAGAGGAAGATGCCAGTTTTTCAAAAAGTGATTTAGGAGTATTGCCGCCGGAAAGAACGAGAGAAAAATACTCCTGTTCTTGTAAAACTTCTTCGATTAAATTACAAATCCAGTCAGCAAGGCCGACACTTAATTCTTTTTTATTTTTGAACCGGTGCATTTCCATAGTTAATTATTTTTTTATTTTATCACTCTTCTCATTTTGCTTTTCTGTCCTTTTTTATGGGTTGTACTATCCAATTATGTTCATCTCTTGCAATAAGGGCTTCAGCATCTTCAGGTCCCCACGAATCGGGAGAATAATTTGGAAAATCCATTGGCTTGCGGGATGCCCATACATCAATAATTGGCATTACAATTTCCCAGGCAGCTTCCACCTGGTCGGCGCGCATAAACAGAGTGGCATCTCCATCCATCACATCATACAAAAGAGTTTCATAAGCTTCAGGTTCCTGGCCTTCATACGCATCTTCATAATTGAAAACCATATCCACAGGATTCAACAACATAGCCTGTCCAGGCCGTTTGGATTGGAACCGTAAACAAATATCCATTTCCGGTGAAATGCCGATTGACAAACGGTTTGCACGCCATGTTTCAGTAGCTTCTTTTGGAAAAGCAAAATCCGGAGCCCTCTTAAACTGTATGGTTAATTCTGTTGATTTTTCATGCATTCTTTTACCGGTACGCACATAAAACGGAACGCCTTCCCAACGCCAGTTGTCAATAAAAAATTTAACCGCAGCAAAAGTTTCTGTATTGGATTTTGGATCTACTCCTTTTTCTTCGCGATACCCAACGACTTTTTCGCCTTGCATCCATCCTTCACCATACTGGCCTCGTGCTGCATAATCCTGTACTTCATCTTTTGAAATCCGACGGATTGCATTTAAAACATCTACTTTTTTATTTCTTATTTCATTGGCATTGAATGAAACCGGAGCTTCCATGGCGACCATGCAGACCAATTGCAAAATATGGTTTTGTATCATATCCTTTAAGGCTCCGGCAGATTCATAATATCCTCCACGACCTTCCACGCCCACTGTTTCGGCGGCTGTTATTTGTACATGATCAATGTACCTTCTGTTCCAGATTGGCTCAAACAATGAATTGGCAAATCGGAGCGCTAAAATATTTTGTACAGTTTCTTTTCCGAGGTAATGATCTATTCTATAAATCTGTTCTTCTTCAAAATATTTGCGAAGCATTTGGTTCATTGCTTTGGCACTTTCAAGATCGTGTCCAAAAGGCTTTTCGACCACAATGCGGGTACATTTGGTATCGTGACAAATATCCAGTTTGCTCAATTCTTTCACAATCACGGGAACCAATTGCGGCGCCACTGCCATGTAGAAAACTATATTTAAATGTTCGCCTGCTTCCTTTTCTTTTTTAGCAGATATCTCTGCAATTTTTGCATAATGACTTGCATCGGCCACATCCATTTGTATGTAGCTTAGGTTCTTAGAAAAATCCTTCCATTTTCCATTAGAATCTTTCATTCTTGAAAAATTATCGATCCCGTCCTTTAGACGTTTTTTATATTCTGCATCTGTATAAGCTGATCGCGCAATTCCCACGATACCAAAGTTGTCCGGCATCGCATCGTCCAAAAATAAATTGTAAAGTGCAGGAGTTAATTTCCTGTAATTAAGATCCCCACTTCCCCCAAAAATAAAAAGCAATGTGGGCGATAATTTTTTATAATCTAACATTTAATAAATTGTTTTATAATGATTGGGTTATTTGCCTGAGTTATCCCATTCTGTGTGAAAAGTTCCCTCCATATCATTGCGTTGATACGTATGTGCGCCGAAGCAATCACGTTGCGCCTGCACCAAATTGGTGGGCAACGTTCTGCGACGATAAGCATTAAAATAATTAAACGCAGACATGAGCCCCGCAGCAGGAAAATTATTACCGGCTGCCAGTGAAATTATTTTCTGCAATGCAGGTAATTTATCCTGAACTATTTCGGCAATTTCTTTATCCAGCAATAAATTTTTCAAGTCTTTATTCTTATAAGCATTTTTAAAATTACCAAGTAACGCAGAGCGAATGATGCAGCCGCCGCGCCATACATTTATCACTTCGGGCATCGGGATGTCCATTTCCAATTCGTTGGATGCAGCACTCAGCATTGCGAGCCCTTGGGCGTAACTCATCAACGTGGCAAAATAAAGTGCATCATGGAGCATTTTAATAAAATCTTCTTTACTTATATCGATATCCAGTGAAGAGGTGCGATAGAGTTTATCAGCCTCCGCACGCTCTTCAACAAAAGAAGAAAGATTACGCATCATCACGGCGGCATCTATTGTTGGTATCGGAAAAGGAAGATCGAGCCCTTCCTGCGAAGTCCATTTTCCTGTGCCTTTTGCTCCCGCTTTATCAAGAATATGATCAATAAGAAACCCGTCGCCTTTGTCATCTTTTTGTGTAAAAATTCCGGCAGTTATTTCCAGTAAAAAAGATTCCATTTCGCCGCTGTTCCATTCTTTGAAAACCTGTGCCAATTCTTCATTGGATAAATGTAAACCGAGATGCATCAAATCATAGCATTCGCTGATGAGTTGCATAATCGCGTACTCTATCCCGTTATGAACCATCTTCACATAATGGCCTGCCGCATCTTTACCTAAATATCCCACGCAAGGTTCACCATTAACTTTTGCGGCAACTGCTTTTAAAATATGTGCCACCTCTTGATACGCTTCTAAATCACCACCAGGCATTATGCTCGGTCCGCGTCTTGCTCCTTCTTCTCCACCTGAAATACCAATTCCCATAAAATGGAAACCGGAACTTCTAAGTTCTTTGATCCTTCGTAGTGTATCTGTGTAATGAGAATTACCTCCATCTATTATAATATCACCTTTTTTCAGAAGCGGCTGCAATTCAGCAATGACGCTATCTACCGCCGATCCGGCGGGTACCAACATCATCAATTTACGTGGAGTTTTTAATTGCGCTATCATTTCCGGAAGTGTATTTACTCCCTTAACTATTGCATTTCCTTTTGCAGAAGACTCCAACAATTTTGTCTTTTCAATATTTTTATCATAGCCAATTACAGCAAATTCATGATCGGCCATGTTAAGCAATAAATTACTTCCCATCACACCAAGACCAATCATTCCGAAATCGAATTTTCTTTCTTCCATAGTTAAATTATTTAGGGTAAAATTACGACATGCAATTTTATTCGGCTCTTCCACAATCTCGATCATACTCCAGTACCATTGTTTTAATAATGAGAATCCGGAATTTTTTTAAAGTGATTCAGGAATATTTCAGACACAATTATTGGACCGTTCATCCGCAAATGATTCCATTCAAAGATTTCAATAAAAATTATTTTAAATAAAAAAAAGGCTGAAAGCCTTTCTATCACTGGATTGCATCCAAAATTTAAAAAATAAAATATTTGGCTACTTTAAAAAAGCAGGTATTATGCATTGCATAGTATTGTATTTTACTTTATCTTTGTTTCAGAAAGTTAGAAATACAATTTTCTTACGCAAATAAAAAATAGAAAAATGAATATTGAAAACACATCAAGCCAGATGAGAAAAGGGGTACTGGAGTTTTGTATTCTATCAATTATAAAATTGGGAGAGGCCTATCCAAGTGATATAATTGATATGATGAAATCGGCCAACCTCAATATTCTGGAGGGTACACTTTACCCTTTATTGACACGCCTTAAAAATGCAGAATTACTCACCTATCGGTGGGTGGAAAGTAACAGTGGTCCGCCACGAAAATATTTTTCTCTGACTGAGAAAGGCGCGGAATTTTATCAGGAACTGGAATCTACCTGGCTGGAGCTTTCGGGTGCTGTAGAAACCATAACAGGGAAAAAGAAATAAAATCAATCAACCAACCATAAATTAAAGAAAATGAAAAAAGTAATTAATATAAATTTCCAGGGAACTGTAGTTCCTATTGAGGAAACATCTTATGAATTGCTGAAGCAGTATATTGATAGTCTGCGCCGTTATTTTGCAAATGAAGAAGGCAGAGATGAAATCATAAATGATATTGAAAGCCGTATCAGTGAATTATTTCGCGAACGCCTGAAAGATGGATCTACCTGCATTACAGACGATGATGTGAACGCTATCATTGGCAACATGGGAAGGCCACAGGATTTTGATGAAGCTGAAATAGGCGATCAACCTAATAACGCCAAATCTGAAAAAGAAGAATCAGGTGAAAAGTCTGAGCCGTTTACCAATGATGCATGGAACTGGAATTGGAAAAACAAAAGTTTGTACCGCGATGAAAACAATAAAGTATTAGGTGGTGTTTGTAGTGGTGTAGCTACCTACTTCGGAATAGATCCGGTGATTATTCGTGTGTTGTTTGTGATCTTTGGAATCACCGGTATCGGTTTCCTACTCTATATCCTTCTTTGGATTTTTGTACCCGGAAGCCACCGGCTGGAAAATGGTGCCCGTAAAAGACTGTATCGTAATCCGGAAGGCAAATACTTAGCTGGAGTATGTAGTGGATTAGGAAGTTATTTTAATGTAAATCCATGGTTCCCACGCATACTATTTCTTTTACCTTTTATAGGTTTTGTTTTCCGCTGGGGACATTGGGGACCCAATTTTTTCAACCTTACTTTTAGCCCCGGCTCTTTAATGATTTATATTATTCTGTGGCTCGTAATTCCCGAGGCTATTACTACCTCGGAGAAACTGGAAATGAAAGGTGAGAAAGTAGATCTTAATTCTATCAAAAACTCCGTTTTGCAGGAAATGAAAGGCGTGGGAGAAAGAGTGGGAAAGATGGGAATAAAAGCCGGAGAGATGGCCGCGGAAAGGGGCCCTGAAATGGGACAACAAATACACGAGGCGGCTACCAGAACCAGCGGTGCATTAGGAAATATAATCGCTACCCTTTTTAAGATATTTATTTATTTCATTCTGGGATGTATCGGATTAGCTTTAATCGTGGCACTTTTTTCAATTGGCATAATTTCGATTGGATTGTTTCCTTTGAAAGATTTTGTACTGACCGATGGATGGCAAACATTATTTGCCTGGGGCTCACTGATTTTCTTTATCGGAGTTCCGGTTGTGGGCATCATTACTTTTATCATCAGGAGAATCGCACGCATAAAAACCAGCAACAAATTAATGCGCTATTCGTTCATTGGTCTTTGGATAATAGGAATCGCTTGTTTTGTGCTTCTGGTTAGTTCAGTCGGAAGAGATTTTAAAGGAATCAATTCTTTACACGAAGAAAAAATAGCATTAGTAAATCCGGCCGTAAACAGTCTTGAGGTAAAACCTTTTCAGAATATAAATTACCGGAGAAATGGTTGGTTTAATATTGAACCGTTCGGCACCTACGGACTCACCGATGACACTGCGTTTATAGGCAATGTGAGAATTAAAATAAAGAAATCCCTTACCGACAGTTTTGAAGTAAGTGTAATGAAATTTGCCAATGGCAACACACGCAAGTATGCTGATACTCTAGCTGATTTAATAACTTTTAATGTAGAACAAAGGGATTCCATATTGATGATGGACCGGGCAATATCAATTAATAAAACCGATAAATTTAGAAACCAATATGTGGAAGTTACGATTGCGGTACCGGTAGGAAAGAGGATTACTATTGAAAAGAAATTCGGTTATGCAGACAGAGTAAGAATAGATGGATTTTGGGATAGGAATAGCTGGTATTCTGAAGATGATTTCTATGACTTTAATTATGGAGTAGAATACATTATGAAAGAGGAAGGTCTCTTCACACTTGATGGATATGCCTCCGATGATGATGATTGGAATAGAAATAGCAGGAGAAATAAGAGTCGTGTTACCCCACAAAGTGATGGACAAAATTACCGATACAACGGAGGGAAATTTGACTCTTTGAAAGCTGAGCAGGAAAAAGAGATTTTAAAAATGGAACAAAAGCTCGACTCAACCAAAGCCGCGCAGAGAATGGAGATGGACCGCATCAAAGATTCTTTGAACAAAGTAAAAGAAGATATTGAGCAAAAGATTCAAAAGATAGGTGCAGCGACTGCCTCCTGCAAGGAAAATTATATGGAGAGGAAAGCCACCCCGAATCCATTTATATCTAACATCTAAATTGATTTAAAGGGTTGGTTTTGATCCTGGCCTCATGTTTCGGCATGAGGCCTTTTCATTTTTATTTAATACCAATTATAAACTCGAATTAGTCCAAAATATTTCCATGGTAAATGCCGATATAGTTTATTCATTGTACAATGCAGCGATAGCGGAATTGTACGATAGAATAAACATAATCGGTATAAATCCGTTGTTGTAAAATCCGTGCCTCATTTTCTCCTAAATTTGCAGCACTCTCAAATGTATATATGAAGCAGACACCTTTTACACAAAAACATATTTCACTCGGTGCAAAAATGGCTGAGTTCGCAGGCTATAATATGCCCATCAGTTACACTGGTATTAATGATGAACATGCCACGGTGCGGAACAACGCGGGTGTATTTGATGTTAGCCACATGGGAGAATTTATTGTAAAAGGTGATAAGGCCGTTGATCTTATTCAACGCGTAACTACCAATGACATCTCAAAAATTGGAGCCGGAAAAGCCCAATACACCTGCATGTTGAATGATGAGGGAGGTATAATTGATGACCTGATTATTTATTGTATAGAAGAAAATAAGGTCTATATGATTGTGGTGAATGCGTCCAACATTGAAAAAGATTGGAACTGGATTAAGGCGCATAACACCGAAAATGCAGAATTACACAATATCTCTGAAGCTACCTGCCTGCTTGCTATTCAGGGTCCTAATGCAACAAAAATTTTGCAATCGCTTACTGATATTGATATCCTGAATTTAAAATATTACACTTTCGTAAAAGGAACATTTGCTGGTATCGATAATGTATTGATCAGCGCAACCGGCTATACCGGATCAGGTGGTATCGAAATTTATTTTGAAGATAAAGACGACAATGCAAATATTATTTGGGATAAAATTTTTGAAACCGGTGGACCAAAAGGGTTGAAACCTATTGGCCTTGCCGCCCGTGATACACTAAGATTGGAAATGGGTTATTGCCTTTATGGAAATGATATTGATGATACCACATCGCCGCTGGAAGCCGGCCTCGGGTGGATTACCAAACTTTCCAAAAGCTATTTTACTGCAAAAGAAAAAGTGGAAAAATTGAAAGCAGAAGGGATTCAAAAAAAGTTGGTTGGTTTGGAAATGTTAGAAAAAGGAATTCCGAGACATGATTATGAAATAACGGATAAGGACGGTAAAACAATTGGACGAGTTACCAGTGGTACGCAATCGCCTTCGTTACAAAAACCAATCGCAATGGGCTATGTAGCCATTGATCATTCAAAAATTGATACAGAAGTTTTTATAAAAGTGAGAGACAAACTTTTGAAATCAAAGGTGGTGAAAGTGCCTTTTGAATAATTTCTATCAAGTGAAATTGCAAATCCGTTTCGAAGTAAAAGAAAGAAATGCCTTTATTTATTTATGAAAAATAATACCCCTTCATTATACACTGTACTTTCCCCGGCGGTTTTAAAATATTATGATATCAGCAGCAGCATCGTCGTTATCATCGATGTGTTGCGGGCCACATCTACTATTGCGACTGCATTGTATAATGGTGCCAAAGAAATAATTCCTGTTGATAGTGTGGCAGAATGCATCAGGCTTGGCAAACAAATGGATGTAATTACAGCGGGTGAAAGAGATGGCCAAATCGCTGAGGGCTTACAATATGGAAATACTCCATTTCAATACACTCCCGAATTTATTAAAGGCAAAACCCTGGTGCTCACTACCACCAACGGGACCAAACTCTTGCACATGGCACTCGCCGCCAACGCTAATGGAATTATAACAGGTTCTTTTTGCAATATTTCTGCGGTCTGCGATTACCTAACGGCTCAAAATAAAAATGTTATCCTGGCGTGTGCCGCGTGGAAAAACAAGATAAATATTGAAGACTCATTATTTGCAGGAGCCGTCATCAACCGTATAAAAAATAATTTTCAAATCAATTGCGATGCGTCAGTAATTGCTGAAAATCTTTTTCTCCAGGCCAATGGAAACCTTTTCGATTTTATGAAAAACACAAACGCATCGCACTACCAGCGCCTCATGGGATTTGGGCTGGAAGAAGATATACGTTTTTGCCTCACCATGGACAATGCCAATGTGCTAAGCCTCTACCAAAATGGAAGGTTAATAGCAGGCTAAAAAATTGCCAAAAATTACCGGAAAACTAATTTTATTCAGATTGCCTTTCCAAGGGCTGTTATTTTTCTTTATTTTTGCAAATTGCCTTTTTCGCAAGGGCAAAATCTAGAAAAGTGTTAGCGATTTAAAATTAGTTTCTTGGCATTACCCTATCTGATTAAATATGTTTATAATACCGGCACAGACGAAGTCATTCGTCGGGGAAAGAAAATCTATTCTTTGCGAAACGTGGAGCTTGTATCCCACGATGAGTTACTGCATTCTGTAAACTTCAGAGTCAAAGATGACAGCTATACTACATTTTACAAAGTAAACGTAGAGAAGTATGATGATGCCAAAAACCTTTCTCTTCATTGCTCTTGCCCCTACAATTTAAGTGATATCTGCAGGCACGAAGCCGCTGCTTTGTTACAACTTCAAGATTTAGTAGATAAAAATTTGCTCAATGCAAATGAACATACTGCGTACAATCAAAGTCATACGGTAGTTAAAATAAAATACATTGATCTTAAAATGATCAGAATGATGGCGGGTCAGGATAATTACGCTGCCGCAGAAGAAATTTTAAGAA
>JBDSHT010000343.1:0-9000 GCA_039918315.1 Ginsengibacter sp.
CATTATCCTCTAAAACATAATCCGGTTTTGCATGCGGATAAATATGAATTGCCGGATCACCATGCAAGGTCATTTCCTCGATGTCAGTCCGCGATAAAAAGCTGATATTGGGGTTATCTCCTTCTAACTGTTTTATTGTTGTTTTTATAAAATCACCCACTGCTCCGCCATAGTTTTCATGCGACATCTGGTTATAAAAATCAATGTTGTATTCGTCAAGATAAGGAGCAACACCGTAATGCGTGCTTGCCAACATTGCGATACTTCCGCGTTGGCTGGATAGTACAAAATTCTCTGAGATCGATAAATTATTTTTAGCAAGTCGAAGGGTATCAAAAATATAATTGTTGCCGGCAGTACAACCACTCACTAAAAAGAAGGGGTATTTTCCTGGATTGTTATAAGCAGATGGATCTCCTAAATTGTATTCTAATGTATTAGCAGAGGAGTGTCCGAAATAAGAAATAATGCCTATCCCTTCCTTAAATAATTCCGAGATGCGTTGACTGGAAATAAGTTGTACGGCTGAATTGGAAGTTTTGGAAAATAATTCAACATGCCCGCCAAATGATGTGTCTTCTAATATGCCTCTGTAAGTGCTCATGTACCTGCGAAACAGATCGCTCTCTTCCACCTTTTGTCCGCCAACAATTTGGATCACATTCTTCATCCACTTTTTATTGCTTATGGTTTGTTCTGTCGAATTTTGTACCGATTCATACTCCTTCATTTTTTGTAAATACTGCCCGACTTCATCGCCGGACACAGCCGACAAGCGCCCGATGGGCACGCTGGGTACAATACTGCCATGAGGCGCTGACAATAACACATCGGAAGCGGGGCTTCCAAAAGTAGGCACCAGGTTAAGCTTTTCTACATAGTTGCTGGCTGGGTTTTTTACATAGTCATCATAAGTAATTCCCTTACCAATTAGAAATATAAATTTCGGGGTTACAGAAAAATTTTTATAAGCATACTGTATAAAATCCCTGATAGAAGAAGGGTGTTTTTTTATTCCAAATCCAAACTGATCTACCAGTTCATTGATGTCAATCACCTTTGCGTTATAGCTGCCACCGGCTGCGGAACTTCTGTAATCTTTATAAAGGTTTACGTTATTTGCACCTGATGTGCTGTTGAATAAAGAAGGGTGTGAAATGATTAAATAATTGCCCTGAAGAGAAGCATTAGCATAGTTTACAAACGATCTTGTTTGAAGGTTCGTAATATTATTTATCAGAGGTGCTGCTCCACTTACCAATCTAAATTTTCTGGATGCAACAGTAGAAGACGGAAGAACAAATTTTACTTTACCCGGCGTAGAAGTTACATCGCCGACATATCTTTTATAATCAGACATATCCATTAAAACAGGAGTACTGCCTCCAGAATTAAAATTATCGATGACTAAATAATTTCCTGTGGCCGATGCCGGTAATTCAAAATAGAAATCAGTTTTATTATTAAAATTCCATGTACTGGGATAATTAATTTCTACATGAGATACCACGCACCTGTCTTCAAAAACCGTTGAAGTATTTTCGAAAGAAAAACGAACGTAGGTTGATGTGTTAAACAGTGAAAGGGGAACGCTGGTTAACTCTTTTTTGTAAAAATTAAAATAGGGCATCGCCTGATCAAAAATATAAGTGTTGCCCATCTTTACTTTTAAATTCCTGTTGTTATAAGCAGACCCAACAACACCGAATCGTACTGTAGCGGCAGGTCCTCCTGCATAAAGATTCAATTCATTTAATTGAACAGCCAATGGCCTATTCGGATAAACATAATCGCTCGCCCACCCTTCACCAATATCATAAGAAGAAGAGTAAACATACACTCCTGCCGGATTTCCGTAACCGGGATTCAACAGGGTTCTAAAATATTCGCCCCGCGTATTCATAAAGTAAGGTTCGGGAGTCAGCAGTGTGCCCGTAACATTATTCGGCGCGTCAATAAGTTTTAAATTATTGCCCGCTGGATTCACCGTTAAATAGTAGGCAGCGGTATCCGTTTGAAGACTGAAGTGATCTGAAAGTTGGTAATCAGGAATCCTGTATAATTTGGTATCCTTTTTCCCGTCATTCATTTTGCCCCAAAACTCTATATAATCCGAAGCACTCAAAACACCAGATGCTTTGCTGGTATAAATAATTTCTTCTTCGCCATTTCTCCATAACTGAAATTGTTCTGCAGGTATATTTCCCAAACCAACACTATTAAGCAGCGACTGGCTGATTCTATACAGCCCATCTTTGCCAACAGTAAATTTATAATAGGTCTTATTATAATCTATCCAGCTATTATTGTAAGGTTGAGAATAACCCCAGGCTGAAATAAAAAGAAACAAAACAACAAACGATTTTTTCAGTTTCATAAATTAAATCTTATTAATGTTCTTTCCTGGCCAAATCGAATTTCAATGAAAAAATATGCGTGTATAATGGGTTTGATTGATTAGCCAGGTTTGAGAAAGCATAATCTATACTTACGTTGTTAATCTTAAATCCTGCACCCAAACTTGGCTGGTAAATCCAAACTCTTTTTTGATTAGTAGTATCTGCATCAGCAAGTGCCTTTTGAAAATTATAAACACCGGCCCTTACAAAAAATACATTATTGATAGATGCTTCAAAGCCGGCATGAGGAGCAACACTTACCGCCTTACTGCTTATCAAAGTATTTCTTTGTCCATCAAATGTGAAATCGAAATCCAATTCTGCCAGAAGATTGACTGTGCTTCCCAATGCAAAATTGTATGACGAACCAACGGTAAGACGAGGAGCAGTAAGCTCTGTTGATTTTACAGGAATATCATTTTTGGTAAGGTATAATACCTCTTTTTCTTTTTCAGTAAAATTGAATGACCAGGCGTTGAATGTGGTAGTAATATCTTTAGCAACAATGCCTAGACTCCATCTGTCTTTCTGCATTTTAAATCCGGCATCAATACCAAATCCCCAGGCTGATGCAAAATGCCCAACCTTGCGATAAATGATTTTTGCATTGGCTCCAAAACTTGTTTTGAAATCGTCATCATCTCTCAGCTTTTGTGCAAACGAAAAAAGAAAAGCATAATCGGCGGAGGAAAAAGTGGTGATATTTCCATAATTGATGCTACCATCAGGCTCCACTAAAAATAAAGTGTTCGGGATATCATCAACAGCAAAACGCAAAATTGACAAACCCAGCGTACGCCGGTTATCATTCACCGGAATAGCCACACTCGCAAAATCATACTTGCCGATATTATCAAAATAGCTGGCATGCATTAAACTGATGGAAGGAAAATTTTGAACGCCTGTAAGTGCAGCCGGATTCCAGTATCCTGCGGTGCCATCTGCTACCGATGCTGCCTGTGCCGCTCCCATTCCCAAACCACGCGCACCTGCGCCAATATTCAAAAATTCATTAGAATACTTTCTAAATTGCGAAAACCCAATGCACGGGAATAATAGCAAAAAAAGAATTTTTATAAGCGAGGGAGGTCTCATATTAGGGGTACTCAGTAGTTTTATTGTTCGTGTGTAAGGGACAATCTAAAACGGCAGTTAACGGGTAATATTGTGTTTTTCATTGCAAAATTCACCAAGGCCATTGAAAAAAAATCCCTAATTCATTATGATTAAAATTCAATACCCACCGGAATCATTGCTCCTTTGATTTATCAACTTTTAATAAAAATCATTTTCAATCATAAGACAGTTTCATCTACGTCATGTAATTTACTCAAAAGATTCAGTTGATATTTGTTTTTGTAGCTTAATTTTGAAACATTTTATGGAAAATTTGATAGCAGAATTAAAATGGCGCGGACTGGTTCAGGATATGATTCCCGGCACAGAAGAACAACTTTGTAAAGAGTCAACCACCGCTTATGTTGGGTTCGATCCGACAGCAGATAGTCTTCATATTGGAAGCTTAATACCTATAGTTTTATTAGTACACTTTCAGCGGTTTGGGCATAAGCCGATTGCTTTAGTTGGCGGTGCCACCGGAATGGTAGGTGATCCAACCGGCAAAAGTGAAGAACGAAATTTGTTAAGCGTTGATGTTTTAGAAAAAAATATTCTAGGAATAAAAAATCAACTTTCGCACTTTATTGATTTTAATTCGGGAAAAGCCAATGCCGCCGAAATGGTAAACAATTTCGATTGGTTTAAGGAAATATCTTTTATTGATTTTATCCGCGATGCGGGAAAACACATCACCATCAATTATATGATGGCGAAAGACAGTGTGAAGAAAAGGCTTGAAAGCGAGAATGGAATGAGCTTTACTGAATTCTGCTACCAACTCATGCAGGGATTTGATTTCTATCATCTCTACCAAAATAAAAATTGCAAACTACAATTTGGTGGCAGCGACCAATGGGGAAATATTGTTACCGGCACCGAATTGATCAGAAGAAAAATTGGTGGTGATGCATTTGCTTTTACCTGCCCGTTATTAAAGAAAGCTGATGGAAATAAATTCGGTAAAAGTGAGAAAGGAAATGTGTGGCTCGATGCTTCAAAGACATCTCCCTATACTTTTTATCAGTTTTGGCTAAATACGGCAGATGCTGACGCAGAGCGGTTCTTAAAGATTTTTACTTTCTTATCAGAAAAAGAAATCAAAGATTTGGTTGCCCAACATACAGGCAACGAACATTTGCGCATACTTCAAAAAAGGCTATCGGAAGAACTTACTTCCTTTGTTCATTCCAAAAAAGATTTTGAGTTTGCCGTAAAAGCATCTTCTATTTTATTTAATAATGATACTGCGGAAATATTAAAGGAACTAAATGAAGAGCAATTACTCCAGGTGATGGATGGAGTGCCCATGGTAGAAATGGACAAACAGAAATTACTCGGTTCAGGACTTGTAACCGTATTGTCCGATGCACAGATTTTTGCCAGCAAAGGTGAAGCAAAAAAAATGCTTGCTGGTGGCGGAGTCTCTGTCAATAAAATAAAAGTAAATTCTCCAGACGACACAATAGATACCTCTCAATTGTTGAATGAAAAATATCTCCTCATCCAAAAAGGAAAAAAGAATTATTATTTATTGATTGCGGTGTGAGGTTTTAAAAATTAGAGCGAAATAATTTGATGAGATCTTTATTTACCGCGAAGCAACTTTCAATTTTGACTGACTTGCAGAATTTTCCTTTTTAGCGTATGTGGAAATATCAGGAATAAAAATTCTTTCTTTTGCAAGAAAGCCATTCCCCTTTTCACAAAAATGCACTTTAAAATTCTCTACACTAATCGGATTTCCGTCAGGAATATCAGCAATATTATTGTGACGAATGTCGTGCCCGTCTATGATCATTACAAGGCCACTTCCAATTGCCTCCATTATGTTTCCTTCTCTAATAAACATGCCGGTATCTTCTCCTAAACCGATCCCAATCGCAGCAGGGTTGCTGGCTATGGCTTGAGCTAGACGACCAAATCTTCCACGCTTTTCAAAATGACTATCGAATATTACATCATCCATGAAACCCAGTCCAGTCGTGATCTTCACTTCACTCTTTAAATGTGCCGTTGTAGCATTGCCTTCATAAATCATCGTGTTACTCATTGCCATCGCGCCTGCTGAAGTTCCTGCCACTACAAAATCTTTCTCGTCATTATATCGGTTAAGAATAATTTCTAAAAATTGTGTTCCTCCAAAAGTTGCCGCTAACCTAAGTTGATTTCCGCCACTAAACATTACAGCATCACATGTTTGTATGCGTTCGATATATTCATCCTGCATTGCATCGGCCCTGTTTCGTATGGGTATCACTCCTACGTTCGTACAACCGATTTTGCCGAAGGCATTCATATAATTTTCACCTACTTCGTTGGGTATCATCGAGGCGGTAGTAATTACCTCCATTCGTATGTTTGGGCCACCGGCCTCATTTACAATACGTCGAAGAATTCCGAGCTCAAAAAAGTTTAGATTGTTTCTTACCATTTCTCCTTTTTCCAGATCAACGCCTTTGTCTTCCGCGCCTCCTATGGCAAAAAGTTTCCCTTGTGGTACTTGCATTCATTTAATTTTGGTGCAAACAGAAGGATAGAAACTTTTATACTGATTGTTCTATGCTTTCTGTCAAAATAAATTACTAATTACAAAAATAACGGAATAAGAATAAACAGATTGTTCAACCACTTATTTATTTTTTGCCTAAAGCATTTTCTAACTTACCTTTTGGTTTTATTTAAAACACCTTAAAAACAAATTGGCCCTTTATGAAGATTGTAAATATTAAAGTGCTTCGCGGCCCAAATTACTGGAGTGTACGTCGTCCAAAATTAATCCAGATGACGCTCGACCTGGAAGAAATGGAACAATTCCCAACCAACAAAATTGATGGCTTTAAAGAAAAACTGGAGGCTATTCTTCCCTCTCTTTATGAACACAGGTGCAGCGAAGACGCTCCCGGAGGATTTCTTTTGCGCGTGGCTGAAGGAACCTGGATGGGGCATGTGATAGAACACATAGCTTTGGAATTGCAAACCCTTGCCGGTATGGACATGGGTTTTGGACGAACCAGGGGCACAGGCAAAGAAGGTGAATATTTTGTAGTGTTCGATTACATGGAGGAAGAAGCAGGTGTCTTCGCAGCAAAGTCTGCGTATAATCTGGTAAACCACCTGCTTAATGGAACCGAGTACGATCTTGGAAAAGATATCCATGAGATGCGGGTGATAAGAGAAAATACAAGACTCGGGCCTTCTACTGGTAGCATTGTGGAAGAAGCCGTAAAGAGAGGAATTCCTTTCATAAGACTTAATAAACAAAGCCTCGTACAACTAGGTTATGGAGTACATCAAAAAAGAATTCGAGCCACTATTGCGAGCACGACCTCATGTATTGCTGTGGATATTGCAGGGGATAAAGAAGAAACTAAAAACCTGCTTGCTGCCGCAGAAATTCCAGTACCAAAAGGAGTTATTATTTACATGGATGATACCGTAGATACAGCTATTGCAGCCGTAGGATATCCGATGGTTTTCAAACCATTAAATGGTAATCATGGCCGCGGAGCTACCACTAATATTACAACACGGGAGCAGGCTGAGACAGCATTACAGGGTGCACGCGAACATGGAAGACACGTAATTTGCGAAAAATATATTACAGGTTTTGATTTCAGGATATTGGTCATTAATAACAAATTTATTTGCGCAGCATTACGCACTCCTGCGGCGGTAACAGGCGACGGCAAAAACACCATTCAATGGTTGATCGATACTACCAACGAAGATCCAAGAAGAGGCTATGGCCATGAGAAAGTTTTAACCCAAATAAAGGTTGATGGTTACACCCACAAAATGTTAGATGACAATGGTTACACACTTGAAACTATTCCTGCCAAAGGTGAATTGGTTTTAGTAAAACCAACTGCCAACCTTTCTACAGGAGGTACTTCTACTGATGTAACGGATGAAGTACATCCTATTAATATTTTTATGGCGGAAAGGATTTCTAAAATTATTGGATTGGACATTTGCGGTATCGATGTAATGGCCTGCGATTTAAAATCTCCTCTATTTGAAAATGGTGGAGCGGTGCTGGAAGTGAATGCGGCACCCGGTTTCAGAATGCATATAGAGCCTTCAGAAGGGCTACCAAGAAATGCAGCGGAACCAGTTGTCGATATGCTTTTTCCAAAAGGAAGTGATGGACGCATTCCTATCATTGCGGTTACCGGTACCAATGGCAAAACCACCACCACACGCTTAACAGCGCATATAGCTAAAATTGCAGGAAAAAAAGTGGGTTATACTACCAGTGATGGAGTGTATATCCAAAATCAGTTAATGATGAAGGGCGATTGCACCGGTCCCGTTAGTTCGCAATTTGTCCTTAAAGACCCCACCGTTGACTTTGCTGTTTTAGAATGTGCCCGTGGCGGAATTCTAAAAAGTGGTTTAGCCTTTAACCATTGTGAAGTTGCTATTATAACTAATGTTGCCGAGGATCACATGGGTCTTGGTGGCATAAACACGATAGACCAGATGGCAAAATTGAAAGCTGTGGTTGCCGAAACTGTTTTCAGGAGAGGATGTGTAGTCCTAAACGCAGATGACGACCTTGTTTATGAAATGAAAAAGGGTTTAGATTGTAAGATTGCGTTATTTAGTATGGATGAAAATAACAAACGCATTATAAAGCACAGCAAAGAAGGCGGACTCAGCGCTGTATTTGAAAATGGTTATGTCACTATTTTAAAAGGAACCTGGAAAATAAGGGTGATGAAAGCCAAAGACATTCCAATCACTTTTGAAGGGAAGGCTGTCCATAACATCAACAATTGTCTCCCCGCTGTTTTGGCCACATACCTGTATCGCGATATTTCTATTGACGACATACGTTCTGCACTTACGTCATTTATGCCGTCGTCTATGCAAACTCCAGGCAGGCTTAATTTCTTTCATTTTAAAAACTTTACATTCCTTGCTGATTTTGCACACAACCCGCACGGCTTAAAGCTATTGGGCGATTTTGTAAGCAAATTAGACTATCCAAAAAAGATAGGTGTTATCAGTGGCACTGGTGATAGAAGAGATGAAGATATTCGCGAATTGGGAGAGATTTCTGCAAAGTATTTTGATGAGATCATCATCCGATGTGATAAAAATTTAAGAGGACGAGATGCTGATGAAATCATCAGTCTTTTACAGGAGGGCATTCAAAAGACGGCTCCGGAAAAACCAACGATGGTCATAGCCAACGAAAATGAAGCATTGGAATATATTTATGCAAATCCACAACAGGGTGCGCTTTATACCATAATGTGCGATGTAGTTGCGGGTGCTTTGGACAAAATAAAAGAATTAAAAGACAGGGAAACTGGTGACGTATAACATTCATTTTAAATGAAAAGATTCTAAATAGTTAACCCTCAAAAAGTCAATTTATAAAACAGGGCATAAATATTCCAGTAAACCCCTTGAAGGTATTTGAAGAGGAGTACCCAACGTAAAATAGCCTCTGTACACCAGAGGATCATTCGTC
>JBDSHT010000344.1:0-15418 GCA_039918315.1 Ginsengibacter sp.
TAAACAAACAATACAATGGACAACAAAAACACAGGAACTGTAAAATTTTTCAACAGCGAAAAAGGCTTCGGTTTTATTAAGCACGATGATTCTTCTAAAGAAACTTTCGTACATGCAAGCGGATTAATTGACGAAATTAAAGAAAATGACAAAGTTGAGTTTGACTTGCAGAATGGACAAAAAGGCATGAACGCCGTTAATGTGAAATTAATCGGCTAAAATCGATATTTCCCAATGCAGAGGGCAACCCAAAAGGTTGCCCTTTTTTTATTTCTTAAATATTAAGCGAGGGATGAGCATCGGAACACTTGACGCATAATTTGAGTATGCAGAACCAAATTGCTTTAATAATTTTTTTTCTTCGAAACGGATTCCAATGATTACATAAAGGGTTAATAAAACCACGGCAATTAAATTATTGATCATTGGAAATAAAAAGAACAAACCCCAAACCCATAAAATAGTTCCGGAATATAATGGATGCCGCACCAGGCGATGAATGCCTTCCACCTTTAACTCCACAGATGGCACCGACTGAAATACAGAACGAACTCCGCTCAATAACAAAAAATATTTCTTTAAAGAAACGATCATCACTAAAGAACCCGGAATTACTAAAAATATAACCGCCAAATATTTTGCTAGAATACTATGAAAGAATACAGGACTATCAAAGGAGTACTGAAATATTAAAATTAAAATTAGTCCGGCCGCTGCCAATATGGAATAGCATAGCCGGTAATACCTATTCGCTTTGGGAAACGATTTCTGAAATATATTTTTGACAGAAAGAGATGCAAAAATGCTGTGGAAAATATAATAAACAGTCCAGATAAAAATGAGGAAATAGTGAGGAAGTGTCATTTTAGTTTATAAAAGATTGATCACAAATTTATTTCACATTTTGATGGTAATTGCCAGATTTTCCTTTTATATATTTGCGATTAAAACACTAAAGATGAAAATGAGAAAACTAATTTTTCCTGCGGTAATGTTACTAGGTTTTGGCAGCGGAGCTTTCGCACAAAATAAAAATTTAATTGATGTCAAAGAGGGTCAAAAATACATTGTTGAAAACAAAATTAATACCCAATCAACCACCGAAGTTCAGGGGCAGAGCATGGAAACTAATATGGATGCTACTTCTATTTACAGTATCGTTGTGAACAAGGTAGCCGACAGTATAAAACTTACCAACACTGTTTCAGGAATGAAATTTTCCAGTTCGCAAATGGGACAGGAAATAAAATTTGATTCTGAAAAGAAAGAAGATATTGAGGGTCCAATCGGATCTTCATTAAAGGATTTACTTAACAATCCTAAAAGTATAACTATTTCTAAGACAGGTGAGGTAGCAAAGAAATCCCCACAGGAGGAGAACAATGTTTCGAATCCATTGACAAATCAATTGGGAGATTTTGAATCTTCCGGATTTGGTGCTTCACTGGCATTTATGGCGTTGCCTGCAAAACTAAAAGTAGGTAACACATGGACAGAGAATACAGAAAATGGCGGCAATACATCTGTAACTACCTATACTGTAAAGAGCCTTTCGGAAAATGTTGCGACACTCTCAATAACCGGAACTAACAACACCGAAATGAAGATGGAGCAAATGGGAATGGAGATGACAGTAAAAGGTAAGGCAACTGTTACCGGAGAACAAATAGTTAATATTGCGACAGGCGTAATACAGAGCAATACTACCACGCAGAATATTATTGGCACTGTCGATGCAATGGGTATGTCGTTTCCTACGAAAACAAAGATGTCCTCAACTACGACTGTAAAAATGTTATAATTAATTCCAAATAATAATTCGTTGGCCCTTCAAAAATGAAGGGTTTTTTTATTGAATTGAAAAAATAAAATGATAGGTTGTTTAATAACATTCTATTTTCTTTCCTAATGTTTATTTTTGCGCGGTGAAAAAATATAAAGGCTACTTACTGTATTTTTTATTTTGGATTTTATTTTTTGCTGTCGCAAAAATTTTATTTCTTCTTTATCATTACCCATTAACCAAAACATTAAGTACTTCAGAAATCTGGAACGTGTTTTATTATGGAGCCCGCATGGATGCTTCCTTTGCGGCGTATCTCTGCATATTTCCTTTTGTATTGTTTCTTTTAAAAACTGTGTTCGTAAAATTTCCGGCAAACACGATTATAAAAATTTATACGATTTCACTCATCATAATAATTTCTTTTTTGTGTGCCGCAGATTTAGAGTTATATACTGCCTGGGGATTTAGAATGGATGCCACTCCCCTGCAGTATTTTAAATCGCCTAAAGAAATGGGAGCTACGATTTCGTCCTCTCCTGCGTTTCTTCTTTTATCAATATTTGTAATTTTTGCTGCGCTTTTTATTTTTATTTTTCAAAAAGTTTTTAATCAATGGATCGATAAAAAGCTAAATCATTTTCATCTTTTAGATCTTGGCTTTTCAATTTTTTTGATTGCATTTTTATTTGTTCCTATTCGTGGTGGTATTCAAAAAATTCCGATGAATATTAGTGATGTATATTTCTCACCAAAATTATTTGCCAATCACGCTGCTATCAATTTACCATGGAATGTGATGTTTTCAATCCTGAACCAGAACTCGGAAGAAAATCCATTTGATTATTATCCGATAGAGGAATCCAAAGAATTAGTGAACAGTCTTTATAACACCGGCCCATCTAAAAGTCGATCAATTTTAAACACTGAGAAACCCAATGTAATCATCATTATTCTTGAGAGCTTTACTGCAAAATTGGTAGGGAGCCTTGGTGGCGAAAAGGGAGTAACACCACGACTGGACAGCATTGCAGCCGATGGCTTATCTTTTACAAATATTTATGCGGCAGGTGATAGGAGTGAAAAAGGGCAAATTGCTATTTTGAGCGGCTATCCAAATCAAGCCATTAATTCCATTATAAAAACACCTACCAAAACACGCAACCTTCCGGCAATAAATCAACCACTCGAACAAGATGGATATGGGACCAGTTACACCTACGGTGGAGAATTGGAATTTGCAAACATTAAATCCTTCCTTATAAACGCAGGCTTTGATAGCCTCACCGATAAATATTCATTCCCAGTTGCACAAAGAACCACCTCATGGGGAGTGCATGACCAATATGTATTCGATTATTTTTCTAAAGAACTTTCTAAAAAGAAATCTCCATTTTTTGCAACCGTATTTTCATTAAGCAGTCATGAACCTTATGATGTTCCGCTAAAGCATTTTACTAAAAAAGACGAAGTCTCTCAATTTGAAAATTCAGTCTATTATGCTGACAGTGTGTTAGGCGATTTCATTGACAAAAGTAAATTGACCGATTGGTGGAAGAATACTTTAATAATTTTGGTGGCGGACCATGGTCATCCATTTCCAGGATATGATGCAAGCGACAAACCTTCTAAGTTCCACATTCCATTAATTTTTACCGGCGGGGCACTAAAAGGAAAAGGAAAGATCGACATCATTGGTTCGCAGACCGACATTGCTGCCACGTTATTAAACCAATTACATATTCCTCATTCACAATTTAAATGGAGCAAAAATCTCCTCGATTCAAATGCAAAATCATTTGCTTTTTATAGCTTCAATAACGGATTTGGTTGGGTAACTCCATCAGGCGTTGCCACAGTGAATAATGTATCAAAAGAAATAATAAACATCGATCCTTCTTTTGACACCAGCAATTTAAAATTTGGAAAAGCTTATATGCAATATTCTTATGACGATTATTTAAAAAGGTAATCGGGTGCTCTAAATTCTAATGTTACGGTGCAAAAAAAAACGGTGCAGGTTTAGAGAACCTGCACCGTTGTAAGAAATATTAAATCAATTTTATTTATACATAATTTCATAATATTCATCTGCCATCCTATTGCTGTCAAACGCAACCTGAACATCACGCATACCGTTCTTCACAACCTGTCGCCACGTTTCAAAATTATCATAGTATAAAGGAAGAATTTCATTCTCTAAAATCTCGTAGAGTTTGTTTAAATCGTATTGGTCCTGCTCCTCCACTTCCATGTTTTCATAATCAACAGGCGGTACCACAAAACCATTATTACCATTATTGATAAACTCACATATCCATCCGTCGTTGGTACTCAGATTGACTGCACCATTCATTGCTGCCGTCATTCCGCTGGTACCACTCGCTTCTCTTGGTACGCGTGGATTATTTAACCAAACATCTGCTGCCTGTTTCAATCTTTTACTCAATGCCAATTCGTACCCCGTGCACACAGCCACATTTTTATATTGCTTACTTAAATTTACCAGGTGATTAAAATCTGTTATCGCAGGATAATCAAGCGGGTAAGGCTTTCCAGCCCAAATAATTTGTATAGGATATTTTGGATTGTTTAATAACGCTTCAAATCTTTTATGATCACGTGTTATCAATTCAGCTCTTTTGTAACCGGCAAAACGCCTGGCCCAAACAATCGTGAGCACATTAGGGTCCATCACCTTTCCCGTTTGATCTGCAACAATTTCAAGAGCGCGTTGCTTTAAATATTTTTTACGATCATCAAACCATTCGTCGTTATGTTCATGCCTTGCGCGATATAATTGTTTATCGGCCCAATAACGCCAGTTCTGTGCATTGGTAATGGCTTTAATTTCACAAATACCTTCGTAGTGCTTCCACATTTGCCGGCTTACTTCTCCATGTAACTGAGACACTCCATTCGCCAAACGCGCAAATCGCAACGCAGCCAATGAATGATTAAAAAGATCCCCGGTGAGCCCACAAATTTCACGCACTTTGTCTAACGGCATTCCGCAGAAATAACTCATTTGCTCGCAAAGAAAAATATCATGCTTTTCATTTCCGGCTTCTTCGGGTGTGTGAGTAGTGAACACTAATCTCTTTCTCACTTCTTCAACACTTCCATATTTTTTATGCAAATAGAAAGCCGCACTCACAGCATGTGCTTCATTTAAATGATAAACCTCGGGATTAAAATTTAGTATATCAAGCAACTTCGCACCGCCTACTCCCAATAAAATAAATTGGGCAATTTTTGTTGCTGCATTTCCATCGTACAACCGGTGGCAAATGGTTTGTGAAACAAAATCATTTTCAGTGTCATCAGTACTCAACAAGAAAAGAGGAGCACTATTAAATGTTGAAGGCTTCAGGTAAAGCACCTTTACCCATACCGGATGATCATGTATTTGAATCTGAAATCGTATGCCTGTTTCCTCTAAAAAATTGTAGATCTTTTCTATCCACATTACTTTCAAAGTCTGGTCAGAATTTCTTGCCTGATCGTAATATCCTTCTTTCCAGAGGATGCCAATCCCTACCAGGTTTTGACGCAATTCGTAAGCACTTCGTAAATGTGAACCGGATAAGAATCCCAGGCCACCACTGTATATTTTTAAAGGTTGGTGAATGGCAAACTCCATAGAAAAATAGGCCACTCTTTTTTGATATCGTTCATTTATTTCATAAGGAACGCTATAATTTTCAAAAATCATAATAGGTTAAAATAGGTTAAGAGACTTTTCAAGGGCGCAATATAAACGGAAATTTTTAAACCATAAAGATTTTGTACTTACCTACAGAATGCGGGTTACACACAATCTTTGAACAATTACAATAAGACATTAATTATCAATGGTTACAATTTTAAAGATTATAAATTAATTTTTCAATAAAGCATTAACGAGTTACACGATTTGAGAATGCGCCTGAAAACTAAATCATCTTCATCATCGTAAATAAGGGCAAGAACATTTTTCAGACTTTTAAATAAAATATTTAGATTTGTCTAAAATTATTTTTAACCGATATGAAATTATCCCCGAGCGAAGAGAATTATATCAAGAGTATTTATAGCCTGCAACATAAATCAGGAAAAGTAAATACCAATTCGCTGGCTGCTTTATTGGAAACCAGTGCCGCATCCATCACTGATATGTTGAAGAAATTAAAAAGTAAAAGTCTTTTAGAATATAAAAAATACTATGGCTTTCGCCTAAATAGTGCAGGAAACAAAGAGGCTTTAAAGATCATCAGGCGGCATCGGTTATGGGAATTCTTTTTGGTAGAAAAACTGGGAATGGATTGGGAAAAGATTCATGAAATAGCCGAAGAACTCGAACATGTTAGAAGCCCTGAGCTTATCAATAAGCTGGATTTTTTTCTGGGTAAACCAAAAACTGATCCTCATGGCGACCCGATCCCAGATGAAAACGGAGTGATGCCGGTGATGAAACAATTAGCATTAAAAGAGTTTCCAATTAACAGGAAAGGAATAGTAAGCTCGGTGAGCAAACAAACTCCTGAAATGATGGAAATGCTGAATCACTACGGAATTAAAATTGGCACTTCATTAAAAGTGCTGAAGCATTTCATATTCGACGGTTCATTGCAAATAAAAATTTCCCGACAGGCAGAATGCGTCATTAGCGGCATCGCGGCTCAAAACATTTTTGTGTATGATAATTAAAAGAACCGAAGATGATCATTCTCTGAGTGAAATTCATGGAACGGTGGAAATCAAGAAAAAAGGTTGGCGAAAAATATTTTCCTTCCTAGGTCCAGCCTATTTAGTAAGTGTGGGCTACATGGACCCGGGCAACTGGGCTACAGACTTACAAGGCGGAAGTAAATTTGGATACTCACTTATTTGGGTTTTATTGATGAGCAACCTCATGGCCTTATTATTACAAGGGCTTTCTGCGCGTCTTGGAATCGTGCGCGGTCGTGATCTCGCACAGGCTAACAGGGAAGAATACCCTAAATTCTTAAATTTTATTTTATACCTCCTGGCAGAAATCGCCATTGCCGCAATGGACCTCGCTGAAGTGCTGGGAATGGCGATTGGTATTTATTTGCTTACCGGTTTGCCTATCATTTGGGGAGTATGCATCACAGTATTAGATACCTTCCTTTTGCTCTATCTGCAAAAGTTAGGTATGCGAAAAATGGAAGCATTTATTATTGCACTTGTAGCTGTGATTGCCATTGCATTTTTAATTCAAATTGTTTTAGCTGCTCCTGACATAGGAGAAATTGCCACCGGGCTTATTCCGACAATACCCAATGAGGAAGCGCTTTACATCGGTATTGGTATTATAGGTGCTACGGTAATGCCGCACAACCTTTACCTCCATTCGGCACTTGTGCAAACCCGGAAAATAGAAAAAACGGATGCGGGAATAAAACAGGCAATTAAGTTCAACCGGATCGATAGCACCATTGCACTTAACATCGCATTTTTAGTAAACGCCGCAATACTGATCTTAGCCGCTGCCGTTTTTTTCAAGACAGGAAATTCGGATGTGGCACGAATAGAAGACGCACACAAATTACTTCCTAATTTCCTCGGCGGCCTGGCCCCTATTCTTTTTGCAGTAGCATTAATTGCAGCCGGACAAAGTTCTACAGTAACCGGAACGCTGGCAGGTCAAATTGTAATGGAAGGATATTTACGACTTCGTATAAATCCGATGCTGCGACGGTTAATCACGCGGTTAATTGCAATTATTCCTGCTCTTATTGTTATCCTGATTTATGGGGATGATGAGGTGGATTCGCTGCTTGTTTTTAGCCAGGTAATCTTAAGTTTACAATTAGGTTTTGCTATCATTCCACTCATCCATTTTGTGAGCGATAAATCTAAAATGGGAAAATTTGCCATAAACTCTATCACCAAAATATTTGCATGGTTGATAGCTATCGTGCTGGTATATCTGAATTTCAGAATGCTTTATAATGAGTTGGAACCAGTGTTCTCCGGAGACTCATTGATTCCAAAAATAGGTACTGTAGGCATCGGTTTGTTCTTCATCGGACTCTTATTATATATTACGGTAGAGCCATTTCTTTCCAGGAAGAGGAAAAAAGCGTCTATTAAAATTCATCCGGAAATGGAACCACTTACTTTACTCCTTCCTAAATATCATCGAATTGCTATTGCTCTTGATTTCACGGAAAATGACAAGAAGCTTGTCAGCCATGCCGTTGGCCAGGGAAATGAAAATACTGAATACCATTTAATACATATTGTTGAAAGTGTTTCGGCAAGGTTATGGGGTAAGGAAAGCGATGATTATGAAACCCGTAAAGACAAAGCGCAATTGGAAAGCTATGTCACAGAATTACAAAACAAGGGTATGAAAGTATCCGGGGCATTGGGTTATAAAAACCGCGCGAAAGAGATTGTAAAATTGACAACCGAGTTTAATGCGGACTTACTGATAATGGGTGCCCATGGTCATCGCGGAATAAAAGACCTCATTTACGGGCAGACTATCGATGCGGTAAGGCATCAATTAAAAATTACGGTGTTAATGGTGAATATAAAAGAAGGATGATTGTATGAAGGAGGATAATTCTGTTTTCGAAATGAAAACTATTATTTCAGCACTGTAGTATTTTGCTTTATTTTTTTTAGCTCCAAAGCAATTTTATTGTCCCATTCTTTTTGTTTATTAACATCAATGCTGTGTTTTGTTTCCATGTCATATTGATTTTGGAGGCGACTATTTTCAGCATATACTTTTTCGAAAATTTGGTTTAGCAAGGTTTGATAATTATTTTTATTTATGGGGGCCTCCTGTAATTCTTGAAGCAATTTTTCAGCTCCGATACGGGTGATATCAAAATGGAGTTGCTCATGAAGCAAGTGATAATCTGAGTTGACTTTTGTCTTTTTCCAGGAATCGCTTTTGGTAAAAAAGGAGTAAACACCAATAATCAATTCAAAAGTTTCATCCTCTAAATTCATTTCAGAATCAAAGGCAAACCCGGATGAAGTAACTGCTTCTCCGGAATGATTTGGATCAGGTTTTCCGTTAAAATCATTCCAGGTTAGCGGACGATTGAAATCATAAAAAATGGTATCGCTGGAAGGTGATGATTTTTCGTTCAGCATGTAAACTTTCACTTTCATTTTTTGGGAAAAGCCAAATGAAACACAAGTCGTAAATGCCAGTCCTAAAAATATCCTTCGAATCATGATTCTATATTTTTTCGTAAATATGAGTATTGGTTTTTAAATAAAAAGTTAAGGCTCTATTTCTTAACAAATGAATGTAGCGACGAAGCAATCGACTGCATATCCTGTTTGTTCATACATTTAAAATGACCAAGCGGGCAGGCAATGAAACCTTTGCTGCTACAGGGGCGACACCATAATTTATTAATTTCAAAAATCTCATGAGGCGATTGGTAAGGAATATTTCCAAATGTCGGAACGGTATTTCCCCAAACAGAAAAAACATTTTTCCTGAATGCAGAAGCAACGGGAATGTGGAAAGAGTCGTTCGAAATAACTAATGTAGAACGTTGAATTATATCTGCTGTTTCGTTCAAAGAAAATTTGCCGCAGGCATTATAAATTTTGATAGGATCTACAGCGGCAATTGTTTCGCCGATGTCAGTGTAGTCTTTATCTCCAACAATGATTATGGGAAAATTAATCTTTGAAACCAGCTCAATTAATTTATTTACAGGAAGCCTTTTTGTAAAATGTGATGCACCGATTGAAATAGCTACAAAGCCATGGGAATGAGAAAGAGGGATATCCTCTGATTTTACTTTATCTTTTTCATCTATAAAATAATCGAGTCCCCAGCCATCATTCTCAACTCCCAACACTGACAACTTCTCCATGTATTGATCTACCAAATGTTTTTGAGGCTTTCGGCTAAGGTGAGCGAAAAATAAATTCCGTCTTCTTATACTCTGTTTACTTAAGAAATGAAAAACGGGATTGTTCAGATATTTTCTAACGTCTCTTGTGTATAATTCGCGATGGAGATCAATGATGTGATCGTACTGATGTGATTTAATTTCCTCCAAAGTTTGTTTGAAATCACTTTGTAAATAAATCACTTCATCTATGTAAGGATTGGAATTTAAAACAAAACCAAACTCGGAACTGGTTAAAAAATGAATAACAGAATCGGGATACTTCTTTCTCAAACATCGTATAACCGGGGTAGTTAGTACAATGTCTCCGGGTGAAGAAAATCTGGTTATAAGAAATTTCATAATAAGCAGATTAATGAAAACTCAAAAAATATCAGGCTGTCTTCTTTGGTTTCTTTTTTGAAAAAACCAATTTCCATATAACCGGGAAAGTAGTAAGGACAACGATAATAATAATAATAACTTCAAGATGATCCTTTAATTCAAAGTGAAATTTCGCCCTTACAAATTCATTTAAGAAATGCCCTGCCATCAACATGCTGGCTACCCAAAGAACACAACCAATAACATTATAGAAAGCAAATTTTTTGCGATCCATTTTCACGATACCCGCTACGATGGGAGCAAAAGTTCTAACAAAAGGAATAAACCTTGCAATGATGATAGCGCCTCCTCCATTCTTTTCATAAAAATCGTGTGCATGGATAAGGTGCTTCTTTTTGAAGAAAAAAGAATCTTTACGCTCGTATAAAAAGGGACCACTCTTTCGGCCAAACCAATACCCAACAAAATTACCAAGAACACCAGCGGTGGTTATAAAAAGGAATAATATTCCCAGATCTGCCCACTCACCATAATTTGGTGAAATAGCGGCAGAAACAATTTGGTCACTAAAAATTCCTGTGACAAAAAGCAACGCATCACCCGGTAAAAAAAAGCCGGCAAATAATCCTGTTTCTGCAAACACAATAAAAACGATCATCCATAGACCACCATTGTCAATATAAAACTGCGGATCTAAAAGGTGCGTAATAGAAAATCCAAAAATGTGTAAAAGCTCCACTTAGGTTTATTTTTAAAAGTAAAGTACAAATTAGTTAAAAGAACCGTGTACAAAGATTCATAAAACAAAATACAAAGGAAAGTTAATCAGCCACAAAAGCCAAAGCTTTTTCATCATCAAACTCTCCTTCCCAACGTGCGATAACACAACTGGCCAATGTGTTCCCAATTACATTTACTGAAGTCCTTGCCATGTCCATTAATTCATCAATTCCAAGGATGGCCATTACGGGCCAAACCGGCAAACCAAATGACGCGACCGTTCCTAATAAAATTACCAAAGAGGCTCTTGGCACTCCTGCTACTCCCTTGCTGGTTAACATCAATGTAAGTCCCATGATCAACTGCGTTCCAAATGACATGTGAATACCTGCAGCCTGCGCCACGAATACACTTGCCAATGAAAGATACAATGTGGTGCCATCCAAATTAAATGTATAACCCGTTGGTAAAACAAAGGAAACAATTTTGCGGGGCACACCGAATTTTTCCATGTTCTCCATTGCAATAGGCAATGCAGATTCTGAACTGGTAGTTGCAAATGCAATGGATACTGGCTCGGAAACGGCTTTAATAAACTGCTTAATAGGAATCTTTAAAAAGTAGGCAATGCTCATTAAGACTACTGTCAAAAACACAAACAGCGCAACATATAATGTTAGTAACAAATGCAGTAAAGAAACCAGGATATCTAATCCAAGATGTCCAACAGTTACAGCGATAGCACCACCCACACCAAACGGTGCGAAATGCATAATGATGTTAGTAAACTTAAACATCGTTTCCGCAAGGCTCTCTGAAAACATCAGCAAGGGCTTTCGCTTTTGTTCACTCAGCATAGCCAATGCGATTCCGAAAATAACACTGAAAACAACGATGGGCAAAACGTCTCCATTGTAAATTGATTTCACAATATTTTCCGGGAAAATATGTAACACAACATCTTGCCATGTTTGCGGAATAGCCGCTGGCAGATCCTGGTTAAATCCTTCAGGAATATGAATGCCGACACCAGCCTGAGAAATATTAATAGCGATAAGACCGATGATCAAAGCCAAAGTGGTTACCACTTCAAAATACAAAATGGACTTCCATCCCATTCGCCCAACCTGCTTTAAATCTGAATGCCCCGCAATACCCACCACCAAAGTTGAAAACAAAATAGGAGCGATAATCGTTTTTACAAGACGTAAGAATATATTGCTGAGGACTTTTAAATTTTGTGCAAAAATTGGAAAATCCAAACCAACTTCAATCCCGATAACCATGCTCGTCAGAATCCATGTAGTTAGTGATTTTTTATAAACAGCAAACAAGACAAGTGTGCCGATGAATATCCACCTGACAATTCTTAAAAACAAAGGCGAGATAGAATTGAAATTGTACAGGTCTATAAAATGAAGAATAGCAGCCAACGTAAGAACGATCAACGCCAAGAACCCGCTTTTCCTTTTATTCATAAACTAATTTGAATTGGTAATAAAATCTGCCAAAACTAATGATAAGAAAGTAAAAAACATATTTTTATAAAATAGAGAACAAAGGTTTACTCCACCGTTGATAAATCTTTTAATACTTTTTTTAATTTATTCCTTATTTTTCCAAATCTTTAATTTTCACTTTAAAATAAAACCAACCATATTATGAGTCTGTTTGTCAGAAAACCTATGGATGTTTTGCTCGCGGAAGCATCCGAAACCGGAAGTCATACATTAAAAAGAACCCTTGGTCCAATGGCCCTTGTTGCATTGGGAATCGGGGCTATTATAGGTGCAGGACTTTTCTCAATCACTGGTTTAGCCGCTGCAAATAATGCAGGACCGGCCATTACGCTCTCATTTGTTTTGGCAGCATTCGGCTGTTTGTTTGCGGGTTTATGTTACGCAGAATTTGCTTCAATGATTCCTGTTGCGGGAAGTGCCTACACTTATTCTTATGCAACTATGGGAGAATTTCTGGCATGGATTATTGGCTGGGATTTGGTACTTGAATATGCTGTTGGTGCTGCCACAGTAGGTATAAGTTGGAGCCGTTATTTGGTAAAGTTTTTGGAGGGATTTGATGTGCATATTCCACCAGCCTTATCGGTCGGACCATGGGATGGAGGCATCATTAATCTTCCTGCAGTTTTCATCATTGTTTTGATGAGTATGCTGCTCATGAAAGGGACCAAAGAAAGTGCAACCGTTAACGGAATAATCGTGGTATTAAAAGTATCCGTTGTTATTATATTTATTGTTTTGGGATGGAGATATATCAATATGGACAATCTTGATCCTTACATCATTCCTGCTACAGTGCCCGGACATGAAGGCTTTTTTGAACATGGATTTGGTGGAATTGTAAGAGCTGCAGCCATTGTGTTTTTTGCCTATATCGGTTTTGATGCAGTGAGTACTGCTGCGCAGGAAGCTAAGAATCCTAAAAAAGATATGCCTATCGGAATATTGGGATCGTTAGCGATTTGTACCATACTTTATATTTTATTTGCCCACGTATTAACGGGTGTAACGAATTACAAAGATTTTGCGGGGCAGGATGGAATTGCTCCTGTAGCATTAGCTATCGAGCACATGGGACGTGCAAATGCAGCCGGAATAATTATACCGGATTACCCTTGGTTGAACCGTGCGATATTGGTCGCAATATTAGGAGGTTATTCATCCGTGATTCTGGTAATGCTTATGGGACAAAGCAGGGTATTTTATAGTATGAGTAAAGATGGATTGATACCAAAAATATTTTCAACTGTAAATCCAAAAACACAAACTCCGGCAAAAAGCAATATGCTCTTTATGATTTTTGTGAGCCTTTTTGGAGCATTCGTTCCTGCCAGAGTAGTTGGTGAAATGACAAGTATCGGAACATTATTTGCCTTCATTTTAGTATGCGCCGGAATTTGGGTAATGAGAAGAAAAATGCCGGAATTGCCTCGTGCTTTTAAAACTCCTATGGTTCCTTTAGTTCCTATTTTAGGAATTATAACCTGCTTATTCATGATGGTATTTTTAGCACCAGATACCTGGATAAGATTATTATTGTGGATGCTTATTGGTCTCGATATTTATTTGGTTTATGGAGTTAAAAATAGCCATCTTGGTGATGGCACTGATAACCGAAGAGGAATGAAAACAGCACGCTACACCGGAATGGCCATGGCCGTTTTATTAGCTGTTGCCGGCTGGCTTCACCAATTAAATGTTGGATACGGAGAAGATAAAACGTTGTTAGTAATCTCTATACTTTTTGCATTATTCCACATCGGTTTATATGGTATTCATATATTTAAAACTAAAAGAGTAGAAAACGATTAATCATTTATAGAATTAAATAAAGAAGCCGCTGCAAAATCTGTAGCGGCTTCTTTATTTAAAATGATTTATTGTAGTGGATTAAGAATAGTTTAATAGAAAAAATACAGATGATGAAACAGGCATGAAGATTTAAAACAAAAAATATTACAAGGACCTAAAGAAGAGTCTGTTTTATCCAATATTATTTACGGCTACTTCGCGGTTTATTTTCCCAAGTAATCCTTGCAAAACCTTTCCGGGTCCGCATTCTGTAAAACTATCAGCTCCGTCAGCAATCATCTGCTGAATCGTTTGAGTCCATTTTACCGGTCCGGTAAGTTGAGAAACTAAATTGGCTTTGATGGTCTGTGGATCGGAAACTGCAGAGGAAGAAACATTTTGATATACTGGGCAAACCGGAACTTTGAAAATCGTTTTTTCAATGGCCGCTGATAATTCTTCTTTTGCAGGTTGCATGAGTGGCGAGTGAAATGCACCACCTACCGGAAGAACAATTGCGCGCTTAGCCCCGGCTTCTTTTAATAAAAGACAAGCTTCTTCAATACCCTGTTTAGATCCGGAGATCACCACTTGTCCTGGGCAATTAAAATTTGCCGCCACTACCACTTCATTGGTAATAGAGTTGCAAATGTCATCCACTTTTTTATCTTCCAACCCAAGTATGGCAGCCATCGTTGAAGGATTTAAATCGCAGGCTTTCTGCATTGCCTTCGCTCTGATTGAAACGAGCACGAGTGCCTCTTCAAAGCTTAAACAATCATTGGCTACTAAAGCGGTAAACTCGCCCAGAGAGTGACCTGCAACCATATCCGGCACTTTATCAGTGAGTGTTTTAAAAGCGATTACAGAATGCAGGAAAACAGCGGGCTGGGTAACTTTAGTTGCCGTTAACTCCTCAGCAGTTCCAGAAAACATGACGTCTGAAATTGAAAATCCAAGAATATCGTTAGCCTGCTCAAAAAGCTTTTTCGCTTGTTCATTCTCATCATATAAATCCTTTCCCATTCCAATGAATTGAGACCCCTGCCCCGGGAATAAAAAAGCGTGTGCCATACTGTTTATTTTATCTTCTTTTAATTAAATCGGCTTGTATCAAATTAATAAATTCATTCCGCGTACTTTGTTTTTCAAACTCGCCAATAAATGCTGAAGTGGTGGTAACCGAACTTTGTTTTTGCACACCACGCATCATCATGCAAAGATGCTCTGCCTCTATTACAACTGCCACCCCTAACGGATTTAAAGTTTCGTGGATGGCATGTAAAATCTGCGTCGTCAATCGTTCCTGTACCTGCAAACGCCTGGAATATACGTCCACGATACGGCCTAATTTGCTCAACCCTGTTATCCATCCGTTTGGA
>JBDSHT010000345.1:0-3207 GCA_039918315.1 Ginsengibacter sp.
CCGTAGGAACGTTTTGTGCAATTTTAATTTGCTTTGCAAAGATTATCAAGTGTTGAAAATTAGGAAATTCATCACTGAAAGAAAGAAATTTTAAAAAGCCCCGAACGTTATAATATTCTCAAATGAACAAATCGAAACGCGTAACCCCTGATCAAATTATTCATTTACAAAACCAATTTGATATCATTTGATTAGTTTTAGAAAACCTAAAAAAAACAGTCTATATGAGATGGTTCCTGGTTGTTGAAATTATTTACATAGTTGTCCTTATTTTAGTATGCCTCCGCATTGTCTATGACACACGTAATTATTCAAAGACTTTAGCCTATTTGCTATTCGCCATTTTCGTACCTGTCATTGGAATTCTCTTCTATTTTTCTTTTGGAATCAACTATCGTAAAAGAAAAATGTATAGTAAGAAATTAATTACTGATGACAAACTTGCCACAAAAATCAGGAGCGAACTTTTGCAATATTTTAATAATACCCTGGTAGAACATAAAGAGGAGGTGAGCCAAAATAAGGAATTGGCATTGATGCTTTTTAACGATATAAATAGTCCACTCACTTCCAACAATTCTGTAAAATTATTAGTGAACGGAGAAAATAAATTTCCCGAAGTTTTGGAAGTATTACGAAGCGCAAAACATCATATCCACATTGAATATTACATTTATGAAGATGATGAGATAGGAAGAAGCATTGAAGAAATCCTCATTGAAAAAGTAAAAGAAGGAGTTATTGTGCGGTTTATTTATGATGATTTCGGAAGTCGTTCTGTTCGAAAACGAATGACCAAACACCTGAATGCAGGCGGGGTACAAGCTGTTCCTTTTTCTAAAGTCACTTTTATTTATTTTGCCAACCGCTTAAACTATCGCAATCATCGCAAGATAATTGTAGTGGATGGTTCCACTGCATTTGTAGGCGGCATTAATGTGAGTGACAAATATATCAACAGCGAAAAAAATAATAAGCAGATTTACTGGCGCGATACGCATCTTCGCATTGACGGTCCCGGCACATTTTATCTTCAGTACCTTTTTTTAAGCGACTGGAATTTTTGTGCAAACGAAACCCTTGAACCGGATAGGATTTTGTTTCCTTTTTTTAATGATAAAGAAACAAGAGAAAAAAAGGTGATACAGATTGCCGCCAGTGGTCCGGATTCCGACAGGCCGACGATCATGCTTTCAATGTTTCAGGCAATCAACCTGGCTTCCAAAGAAATTTTAATTACGACACCTTATTTCATTCCGGGTGATAGCCTGATTGATGCGTTAGTAACTGCATCATTGAGCGGTGTCTCTGTAAAATTATTGGTACCCGGCATATCAGATTCACATCTTGTAAACTTTGCTGCGCGGTCTTATTACAATACTTTGTTGAAAGCTGGAGTGGAAATTTATTTATATACAAAGGGATTTGTTCATGCCAAAACAATCGCCACGGATAGATGTGTTGCAATTGTTGGTACTGCCAATATGGATCAAAGAAGTTTCGAACTCAACTTTGAAGTGAATGCAATTGTTTACGATCGCGAGATTGCCGGCCAGTTGAGTGATATCTTTTATGAAGACATAAAAGGTGCTGAAAAAATTGATGGGCAAAAATGGAACGATCGGCCATGGCACATACATCTTTTAGAACAAACAGCACGTATGATTTCTCCAATGCTTTGAGAGCATTTAAAAACGATCAACCTCTAATTCGTATGGTACTAACCAAAGGTCAACCTTAATCGTCTCTTGCTCAACGTTAGCCAGTCTTTTTACCAGCTAATAAATGTACTATTATGATTGAAGCAGACATAATAATGCCTAACCATGAAACTCCAGTCCAGCCAAATTTTTCCCAGGCTATCGCACCTAAAAAAGTGCCAATGGATCCACCCATAAAAAAGCTAACCATGTAAATTGTGTTGACTCTATTCCGCGCATCAGGATTCTTTGAAAAGATAATATTCTGATTTGTGATGTGTAAAGATTGCATTCCTAAATCGATAAGAACTACGCCCAAAACTAAACCGAAAATAAAATGGCCGGACCTCAAAAAAATTAGCCAGGATGCAACCATCAGCAATGCTGAGAAAATAATAATCTTGTTACTTTCTATTTTATTATTCAACTTCCCAACTACAGTGGCGGCAAGGGCTCCAGCGACTCCCAATAACCCAAAGGAACCGGCAATGCCACTTCCATAACCAAATGATTTTTCCAATAAAAAAACCAATGTAGTCCAGAAGGCACTGAGGGCTGCGAAAGACAAAGCACCACGCGCCGCTGCCAACCGTAATAACGGCTCAGTCTTAAAATAAAACCATAATGATTTTAACAGGCTTCCATAGCTACCACTGAATTTTGGATTGAGAGAAGGCAATTTTATTCTTAATAAAATATAAAGGACAACCATCATAACGGTCGCCCCATAATACACATTGCGCCATCCAAATTGTTGTCCTATTAACCCGCTCAAAACACGACTACCAAGGATGCCAATTAAAAGCCCACTCATAACAATTCCAATCGCGCGACCGCGTCCTTTATCATCACTAAGTTGTGCTGCCATCGGAACAAACATTTGAGGAATCGCCGACGTGAAGCCGACGAAAAAACTGCTAATGATTAGTACCAAAAGAGATGATGACGTGGCCGCCGCCATTAATGAAATCACCATCATCAAAAAATCGAGGCGTAATATTTTATTGGTGGAAATTTTATCTCCCAACGGGATAATAAATAACAATGCGAAAGCATAACCTAATTGCGTAGCCAGTGCCACATTACTCACCGCCGATTCTGTAACTCCAAATGTGTTGGCTATCTGCCCGAGCAACGGCTGATTGTAATAAAGATTTGCAACAATAAGTCCTGCCGACGCACTCATTAAATACAAAGTAGAATTCGGAAGTGTTTGTTTCATTGCGACGTGTAGGCCGGATTTTTAATCCGCAAATACCATTTTTAAAAAAATCAAAATTAAGGGTAACCCGATCAAATGAGAAACCTCTCAAAATACTTTCTAATTTTTTTGAGATGCCTGAACAAAAATAAAAAGCAGATAATAAAGTGAATACAATCCATTCCTCCTCGCTAAAATTTTTGTTCAGAGAGACTATTTTAAAATTACTTTTACGAAAAGAAATTATTAATTATTTACAATCACTTTCATGTTTAAAAATCGCAGACTACAGGTAAATGCCAAGGC
>JBDSHT010000346.1:0-14567 GCA_039918315.1 Ginsengibacter sp.
ACTTATTTGCATCTCTGCCATTTTTAAGAGCGAGTATTTTTTCCATAAAATCCTCATTCAGTTTTTTAATCGTGCAATAAATAAATGAACCGCCACCTTTCCATCCAATTGATTTACTAATGCCGGACGCATCGCCGTTGATCACATTTTGCAATCGGGCAACACTATCATTTTCACCATAATCCATTTGTTCAATTCCGATATACCGTCGTTTTAATTTATGTGCAACCGCAGCAGTAGTACCACTTCCAAGGTGATAATCTAAAACAATATCATTCTCATCTGTTGCCATTTCAATGATACGCTTTAATAACTTTTCAGGTTTTTTGCCATTGCTAAAAGCAACTCCACCTTCGCCAAATGGAGTAGTGCCAATATCAACCCAAAGATCAGATGCTAAAACTCCAAAATAATTCTTTCCGTTCTCACTGATCACCCGTTCATGCAGCGGAACTAATACACCACCATCATACATCAATACTTTATCCCCTGAAGAATTGATAAACTCTTCCACGATTCCTTTTGGCTTATTGGCTTCAGCAAACTTTTTAAATTTTTCTCCGGCTTTCTTAATATTCTTTTCAAGTGAAAAAATATTTTTCGGATGTGCCAATGCATAATCGATAAACTGCTGCTCCACACTCATGACCTCATAAGGTGATAGATCCTTTTTCTTTCTGCCTTCCAAACCATTTTCAAAAAATTTTTTGTTCAGATCTGTTACTGTATAACCTTTTCTTTCTTTTACTACTTCGTATTTATAATTGGTATTGAAAGTTGCCTTTGTATAAAAAGGTTTGAATCTGAATGAAGAAGATTTACAATAAAATAAAATAGTTTCTTTCACTTTAAAGAGTCGTTCACCACGCTTTACATTGATCGCATTTACTCCACTTTCCGTACTTGATTTTAAAACAATACTTTCTTTGAAATTTTCCCTGCCAAATAATTCATCGCACAGTACTTTTAAATAAGCATGCTCTGTATCATCGGTTTGAATAAATATGGCACCATCGATAGAAAGCAGTTTCCATGCTACTTCCAGGCGGTTTTTCATAAACGTTAACCAGGTACTATGATTAAAATTATCGTTGTATAAAAATCCATCGGACCCGGTATTGTAAGGCGGATCTATGTAAATCAATTTTATTTTCTGGGCAAAAACCGGCAGCAGAGAATGCAACACCAAAAGGTTATTTCCTCTTATAATCCAGTTATCATTCGCAAGAATTTCTTTCGGGATTTCATTTCCATCCGAAGTGTATTTCTTAAACCCGGTAAAAATTTTTGGATGTAGCAATCTGTCAATTTCTCCTGGTGCTAATGTTTCATTCCAAAAAATTTCATCTCTCTTTAAATCTTCTTTCGATTGACCGCCCTCCAATACACAATCCTTGTAAGGCCACGACAAAACCACATTCCTCGTTCCGCTAACAAATTCTTTGTCATTGGTTAATCCCAGTCGGTTTTCAAATGAAGTAAAACTATCAGGCAGGAAAGATTTATTGTTGACAAATTTTTGAAATTGAATCTTATCAAAAATCAAAATATCCCCGGCTGTTGTAAAAAAATGTTTCCTGGTTTTTTCATCGCCTGCAAGAAGTTTGAGCAGCGCTTCATCGGGTTGGAGCGCGAGTTCTATCACCTTGTTTTTTAAAAGTTTTCCTCCGACGGTTAATCTTTCATCCTTCTCTAAAACGCGTTCCAAATGATGTAGTAAATGCTGCATGCGATCTTTGTAATTTGCCCGGCTTCTGTAAAAAATTAAATATACAAATGATTAAGACTAAAATATACTTTTGAAAAAAAGCACCGGACAAAACCGTATTGCTCTAAAAATTGTTACTCATCTGAATCCACATTCATTTAGTGATTAAATTGCATTATGTCTTCCAATATTGAAACGCATCCTCATCCTTTTTTTATTCCAACAAATCCATTAGTGCTCCTGGTCGGGAGTTTTCCCGGCAGACATAATGTGAATGTAGATGGGAAAGATGAATGGTTTTATTCGTCACCCCGGAATCAATTCTGGCCCATATTACGGAAGGTTTATAATGAAAAATTACTTTCCAATAAAGAAAAAAAAGCGTGCTTTGAGAAACATGGAATTGCTATTGGAGATCTTTTTTTAAAGATTCGCAGAAAAGGAAATACCAATTCCGATTCGGATATCGAAGTAATAGAATACAACAATATCGTTATTGAAAAAATATTGAAAACTTATCATTTTCATTCAATTTTATTTACCAGCAAATTGGTTCAAAAAGTTTTTTTAAAATTCTTTCCGGAAGTTACAAATTCAGAATGCCTCCCCTCTCCTTCTCCACGGTTTGCAAGGATGAGCCTCGACGATAAGGTCGAATACTATAAAAAAAAATTACCAGTATGAAAGGAGAGAATAGAAAGATGATTTGTTATTTTGTCATCTGTTTTAATTTGGATTATGAATGCTAAAAATATTTGCAACAGTTTGCTATTTGGCATCGCCACGGGAGACGCTTTAGGTGTTCCGGTAGAATTTCAAAGCAGAGAAAGCCTAGTGCAGAATCCTGTCGTTGACATGGTTGGATTTGGAACTCATAATCAACCCCCTGGCACTTGGTCTGACGATAGTTCGCTTAGCTTTTGTCTTGCGGAATCTTTAGCGATGGACGGTGATCTCAATGCCATTGCGCAAAATTTTGTAAAATGGAAATACGATAATTTCTGGACCGCAGGAGATGAAGTGTTTGACATAGGAGCTGCTACCGAGGAGGCTATCGCAAAACTCTATAAAGGGATGGACCCATCGAGGTCGGGAAGAACTGACGAACTTTCTAATGGCAACGGTTCTCTTATGCGAATTGCTCCTTTGGTTTTCTTTTTGTTGGATAAGCCAATGCATAAAAGATTTGAAATTACCCGACAGATATCCTCCATTACTCACGGTCACATTCGATCTATTATTGCCAGCTTTTATTATCTAGAATTTGCACGGCAATTACTAAAACGCAAAGACAAATTTGAAATTTACCGGCATTTAAAAAATAAGGTCGGCACATTTCTGAAAGCAATGTTTATTGAGAGAAATGAGATGGACATTTATAGTCGCTTGCTTCAGGAAGATATATACAAAAGAGCCGAAAAAGAAATTGCGAGCAGTGGATATGTGTTGCACACTTTAGAAGCAAGTATTTGGTGTTTACTCACTACCGATAATTATAAAGACGCGGTATTGAAAGCTGTTAATTTAGGAGAAGATACTGATACTACTTCAGCAGTAACAGGCGGATTGGCCGGTCTGCTTTATGGGTTTGAAACCATACCCCAAGCATGGATCAATACACTTGCAAAAAGCAATGAAATCAGCCAACTGGCTACCAGGATGGCAAATAAATTTGATTCCCAATTGAGAAGTTTTGAACATGGAATTGGTCAACAACTTTAAGCAATAAGACAAAAACAGACGTACCCAGCTTGGTGCAATTTCAGCAATGATTTCCTTTATCAAATAATGAAGGGCCTCTTATAAAAGAAGCCCTTTATCCTAATTTTTTTAGAAGTAAAATTAAAATTTATAAGAAATTGTCCCAATCAATTGTGTCGGCGGAATTGGATTAATACTATAATTTTCATGTACATAATAATTATAGGTGTTGGTGATATTGGACACTTTCGCAAGCACTGAAATTTTCTTAAATGTGTAACCTGCAGAAATATCTATTGTAGTAAATCCACCTACAGGAATCAATCTTGAATAGTTTTGCGATTGGCCTTTTGTATTGTTCCATCCTCCAAAACGATCACCGGTATAAAATGCAGAAGCTCCTATTTTTAATCCTTTTAGTTTATCGCTGAAAGAATAAAAAACACTTCCGTTCGCAGTGTGTTCCGGTGTACCCACCAATGTTTCGCCTTCTTTATAACTTCCTTTTGTATCAGGTGTTTTTGTGAAACGCATATTGTTATAGCTATATCCTGCAATGATATCCAGGCCATTTATCGGATGGCCGGAAATATCAAGTTCAATTCCATCGCTTGTTGTTTGCCCTACCAATTCTTTGAAAGCAGTATTGTTATTTGGAGTAACGCCATCTTTTTCAAATTGAGCAGTTTGCGCAAGGTTATTATTTACAATCCTATAGCCAGTTAGGTTTACAGACAATGCACCATTTAAGAAATCATTTTTAATTCCTATTTCATACTGATCAATGATTGATGCTTTTAATGCATTTCCAAACACATCTGTGCCTCTATTTGCAGAGAAAGAATTTGAATAACTGGTAAACACCGCGGTATTGGCAAACGGCTTATACACCAAACCTACCCGAGGAGAAAAGGCACTGCTATTGTTGCTTTGACCTTTTACGATACTGTCTTTTGCTAAATAGTTCGTTGATAATGCTTCCGCCATTTGGTTAGACCATCTTATTCCTGCCAATAATTTAATAGAATTAGAAATAGTAATGAGGTCCTGAACATAAGCACCCATACGGTTTACAGGAGTTTTTGCTTGTGTCACTTTTGAAGCAGAAGGAATATCTGTACGTGTTACAAACTTATTATGATCAAGGATATTTAATGAATCATAAAATTTTGGATTATCAAAAGTATAATTGGTGGTAAGATATCTGTCAGCGTCAACGCCGGAAAGTAAAGTATGATTTATGTTGCCTGTTTTAAATTTACCGGTAACACTTGCCTGTGCAAAAAATGAACTTTCCTGCGATTGAATTTTGTTCAAAGGCCTTGCCCAGTCACCAATTGCGTTAGCCTGAACTCTTTCTAAAGAATAATAATCTCGGTTATAAAGTTGGTAGGATCCTGTAATATTCAAATTCCACGAATCATTAATTTTTCTTTTTAAAGTAGCTGAAGCTGTGGTTTGATTAATCTTGTTATACTGCCATGCAACGCCCTGAAACGTGGACCTGGGCACATCTGCGATATTAGAATTATCTAAAGAACCAATTCCAAAATCAGGCGTAAAATCATGATTTAAATAATCTGCCTGCAATAATAAACTTGTCTTCTCATCAAAATTATATAACAATGAAGGATTGATATAATACTTTTCGGAATGAACATTATCCCGGAAACTTCCGGCATTTTCATACGTTCCATTTATTCTGTAAGCAAGTTTTTTTGAAACCGGCCCATACACATCAAATGACGGTTTGTATAGATCATAACTTCCTGCACGCATGGAAACCTCGCCACCGAAATTGAATTTGGGTTGTTTGGTTACCATGTTTATAATCCCACCCGGAGCCACTTCTCCATATAATATGGCTGCGCCTCCTTTTAAAACTTCCACTTTTTCCAACGAACTGATTTCGGGAAATACCCCTGAATTTACTCGTACCCCGTTCTTAAAAAAATTATCACCGGACAAACGATAACCGCGTGCGAAGAAACTTTCCTGTGTACTGGCTCTTGTTGTAGATAAATAAACTCCGTTTACATTTTTGATGACATCACTTAACTTTTGAGCCTGCTGATTGCGCATAATATTCTGATCAATCACCGTAAAACTTTGGGGAAGATCCATTGGCGCGATAGGAACTTTGCCAATTGAAACTGGTTGCAGATTGGGGCTTCTGCGGCCATCAATGATAACTTCAGCTAATTGTTTACTGGTAGATTGAATTGTAAAATTCAACTCACTTGTTTGTCCATCTAAAACTTCTATCGTCTTTTGTTGTGGTTGCAATCCGGTGTAAGAAATAGAGATCACGTACTTTCCTGATTTCAAATGATTCAGAAAAAAATAACCATCCTCATCAGTAACTGTAGAGATATTAGCTTTTTCCAACTGAACCGTAACCCACGCTGCGGGCACTCCATCCAAAGTAGAAATCTTTCCCTTTACTCTTCCGTTAAACTCGTCACCTGCTATCGCATTCAATACAGAAAAACTTCCCAAACACAATATCGGTAATGCTTTTACCAACCAGCTTTTAATTCTTACGTTCATTATTTATTTTTATTTTTTAGTAATTAGTATCTCAATTTTTATTGAGGTACGAAACTATTTTCAATTGGAAAAGTTCATTTACGATTCAGGGAATTCGGTTTACGCAATCGGGAAAAATGAAAAATCAAAAAACTATTTGACGATCGATTTGGATGATATCAAAAAAAATGCATGGAATTAAATTGATTACTTTTAAGAATAAATAGGTATCATGAAAAAAGATCATCCCGGAGTTTATATTCCACCGCCCATAATTTATGCACTTGTCTTTTTTGCCGCAGTATTTTTAAACAAAATATTGCCCATAGGAAGCCCGAATTTTCAAGGCGATTGGATTTACTTTGTTGGCATTATATTTTTACTCGCAGGAATATATCTTGGTTTCAGAGGGGTGGGCAAATTCATCCAAAGTGGAAACACTTTAATAACTATGAAGCCCGCAAAATCGCTTCAGGAAAGTGGAATTTATAAGTTTACCCGAAATCCCATGTATTTTGGTTTGATACTTTTATACCTTGGGTTCGCCTGCTTTTATGGCAATTGGTGGCACATTATTTTATTACCTGTTCTAATTTTAATTATGCAGGAGTATGTTATAAAAAAAGAAGAACGATACCTGGAAAGAGAATTTGGAGAGTCTTATAAAGTGTATCGTGGAAAAGTAAGAAGGTGGGGGTAAAGTATTTTAATCAATTGAAGATTTCCTGAAGAGCAATTATTGAGTTTAGTCAGGCGCGTGGATTTTATCCATTTCTTCTTTCACAAACTCCATTAAGGTCTTTATATTTTCGGAAGAAAAATCAAATTTCAAACCAGCCGTTTCATACAATTCAGGTAATGTTTTGGTGGCTCCCAGACTAAGTGCTTTCATATAATTATCCAATGCCTGTTCAGAATTATTTTTGTATTGCATCCAAAGACCAATAGCTCCTAATTGCGCAATTCCATATTCGATATAATAAAATGGAACTTCAAATAAATGCAATTGCTTTTGCCAACCATTCTCTACAAATTTTTCCAGGCCGGAAAAATCTACGGTATTATTTGAAAATTCATTAAAGATACGCACCCATGCCGCTGTTCTTTCTTCCACTGAATGTGAAGGATTTTCATACACCCAATGTTGAAATTTATCGATCAAAGCAATCCATGGAAAAATCGTAATCACTCTTTCCAATTGATGTTCCTTTGCCCGTTTCAGATCTTCTTTATTATCAAAATAAACATCCCAATAATCCATGCTGAAAAGCTCCATAGCCATACTTGCTACCTCAGCTATTTCCATCGGATAATCTTTAAAAGAACTCAATTCCAAATCATGCGTAAGAAACGATTGAATGGCATGGCCGCCTTCGTGAACCATAGTGGTTACATCATGCATTTGTCCTGCGGCATTCATAAAAATAAATGGTGCGCCACTTTCTGCCAAAGGCATGTTATATCCGCCGGGAGCCTTGCCACTACGGCTTTCCAGGTCAAGGTGCTTCATGTTGTTCATCTGTCTGAGGCAGTCTCCAAAGAAGGGGCGTAACCGCGAAAAACAGGTGATAGTCTTTTCCAATAAATCTTTACCATTTTCAAAAGGTACTAATGGCTTCGTTCCTTCAGGTTCAGCTTCTGTATCCCATGGGCGCAATGTATCTAATTGCAATTTTTTACGCTTGCTTTCTAAGATTTTATCTGCCAATGGCAACACATGATTCTTTACTGATTCATGAAAATTGAAACAGTCTTCTTTGGTATAATCGAAGCGTCCTAATTCTTTAAATTTATAATCCCTGTAATTTTCAAACCCTGCATTTTTTGCCTCCTCGTCACGTTTTGAAACCAAAGTTGAAAACAATTCGTTCAAGGCATCTTTATCTTTCAATCGTCTTTCATTCACTTTCCGATAAACGCTTTCGCGTAAATCACGATCATGACTTTCTAAAAACTTAGTTGCCTGTTGCAGGGTGTATTCTTTACCATTTATTTCAACCGTCATGACTCCGGTGATAACGCCAAACTGCTGTTGCGCCACGGCCAGATCAGATTTTATCTGGATATTTTCTTCACGAAAAAGATCTATACTTTTTCTGATGCTGCGCAAATAAGTAAAATACTTTTCGTGATCTAATTCATTTATAAAAGGAGAATCGACCAACTTTTTATTTAATGCAAAAGCATAAGGTTGAATCTTTGGCTGAATTTCCATACAATAAAAATTAAAGGATTTCTCTAAATCTTTATTGTTGGTATCGCAGGTCATTTTAATTTGTCTCCAGCAGAAATCCTCATTCAGCATCGCTTCCAGCTCACTCATGTCCAGTAGCCATTTCTCCAGTTCAGTTTTTGATTGAACCTCTCTCTCTAAAAGCTCCTTAAAAAAAGGCTCAAGCGCATACCAATCACTAACTGCCAACTCGGCTGGTAAATAAACGCGTGGAGTTTTTTTTATTTCTGTAGGAGTATTCATGATCATAAGGTTTAATAATAATTCCTGATTAAACTTTCGTAAAATCTTTTTTAAGATTAAACCAGTAATCAGTAGTTACGAGGAAAAAGTATTTAGAATAAATGCTGTGTTACCAACTAAAAAGTCATTATTTTACTCCGCGACTTTCAATCTTCCGAGGATTGCTTTGTTGGGGTTTCATGTCTTTAACATGAGCATTTTCAGAATGGGCAGGTTTCAAATTTTTTGCTTCAGCAGCTATTTCCTTTTCTTCATCCGTCATTACCTTTATTTCAATTTTATTTTTTTCAATGATGTTAAACCATTTCACCATCTTCTTCATATCACTGGTGTAAACCTTGTCGAAATCAAGATCGGGATATACTTTTTCAAAATAAGCCTTCAGCGCTTTTGCATCTGATTTATCGGCAGGAATTTTTTCATCACTTTTTTTCATAGCACTGAACAAATCAGCGAGATTGGAATTCTCAGTGTTGGTATAAACTTCAATACTCTCCAGGTGTGAAAAATTATGCTGGCGGGTGCTCACAAATTTTGAGGTATTATCATCCAAAGACCTTACCACAGCGCCATCCGACTTCGAAGACAACAATTCAAATAAGCCGGGCAAACCGGTAACCGAAACAATCTTATTATAATCCATATATTTTTTGCTTTTGGAGGTGCAAGATAATTGAAATGGTATTTAGATACGTTAATGAAGATTAAAAATAAAAAAGTATCAGCGAAGGTTTTTTCTAAATGAGGCGTCTTATGGGTACTTAACTATTAATATGAAACGAATTATTTCTCTTTTTTCTCTGGTTTTTATTTTTGTAGCGGGGGCGAATGCGCAAAAAGTATCTGGTGTTTTACAAGATGCTACCGATCAAAAACCAATTGTAAATGCAAGTGTTTCTCTTTTAGAAACTGATTCCTCAGCCACCTCTTTTGTAGGAGTAAGCAACACTAAAGGTATTTTTACATTTAATAATGTGCCCAACGGCAATTACATCCTGTCCGTATCCTCCATTGGGTATGGTAATTTTAAAAAGACTTTTTCCGTAAATGCTCAAACCATAAACCTTGGCAATATTGATGTTCCAAAAGGATCTGTAACGCTTGCGGATATTGTAATTGATGGCACTCCTCCTCCGGTTCGCCTGAAGGGAGATACTTCTGAATTTTCAGCCAGTCAGTTTAAAGTGAATCCTGATGCGACTAGTGAAGACCTCATTAAAAAAATTCCTGGGGTAACTGTGGATCGCTCGGGAACAGTAACAGCACAGGGTGAGACTGTAAAAAAAGTAACCGTTGACGGTCGTGATTTTTTTGGCGATGATGCCACTGCCACGCTTCGTAACCTACCCGCTGAAATCATTGATAAAATACAGGTTTTTGATAAACTAAGTGACCAGGCGCAATTGACAGGATTTGATGATGGCAACACTACCAAATCTATAAACATTGTAACTAAGAAGGATATGCGCAGTGGAAATTTCGGACGAATCTTTGCCGGTTACGGCACAGACGATCGCTATAGTGCTGGAGGTAATGTCAGCTTTTTTAATAACGCACGCAGAATTTCTGTAATAGGCCTCACTAATAATATAAACCAACAAAATTTCGCCTCCACTGATTTGTTGGGAGCTACAGGTGGTGGTGGTGGTGGACGTGGTGGTGGTGGCGGACGTGGTGGAGATTTCTCTGTAGGCCAACAAAGTGGAATTGCAAAGACAAATGCAATCGGTATTAATTATAACGATGAGTGGAGTAAGAAGATAAACGTAGCGGCCAGTTACTTTTTTAACAACAGCAATACCAGTAATAACCAAACCATAAACCGGGAGAATTTTATTAACGCTGATTCCTCTCAATTCTATAAAGAGAATACTTTATCCGATAATAAAAATTATAATAACCGGGTAAACTTTCGTTTGGATTATAAAATCGATTCTAATAATTCAATATTATTTACCACTAATCTCAATTTCCAAAAAAACCATTCCGTCAATTTTGTGGATGGATTAAATTATGTGAACGAACAAAAATCTATAAGCCAGACTGCTTATGATGTGGAAAGAGACAGCAGGGGTTATAATTTTGGAAATCAACTTTTATATCGTCACGGATTTACCAAAAAAGGAAGAAGTATTTCGCTTGGGTTAAATACATCATTTACTAAAAATGATGGCGAAACTTATACCAGTTCTGAAAATACATATTTCAAAGATGTAACCTTAATAGATTCTACTCAACAATTGGCTAATCGTACAAACAATAGCAGCAGATACAGTGTGAACCTGGTTTACACAGAACCAATCAGTAAAAAATCGCAATTACAAATTAATTATAACCCATCATTCCAGAAGAGCAGTGCGGATCAGCAAACCTTTGATTATGATAAAGTCGCTTCCAAATATTCAGTGCTTAATCCTGTGTTAAGTAATGTGTTTGATAATACTTATAATACCCATAATACAGGAATTACTTACAGGTTGGGTGACAGGAATAACATGGTATCAGCAGGACTTTCCTATCAATATAGCGAACTAAAGAGCACTCCAATTTTTCCTCAAAATCCTGCCATTGATCAGTCGTATCAAAACGTTTTAGGAAATGCTTTTGCGAGACTGAAGTTGTCTGCTAAAAGTAATGTCCGCATCATGTATCGCAGCAATGTGAACGCTCCTTCTGTAAATCAATTACAGAATGTGATCAATAATTCTAATCAACTATTTATTTCTACAGGTAATCCAGATCTGAAGCAAGCAAGCACCAATCAATATAGTGTGCGATACAGCTATAACGATCGTGAAAAAAGTAACAGCTTGTTTGCAAATGTATTTTTATCAACTACCAATAATTATATAAGCAATGCGACATTCATAGCTTCTAAAGATTCTGTATTAAACAATTCAGTTACTCTTTTTAGGGGATCTCAATTGACAAAACCAGTAAACCTGAATGGCTACATCAGTGCGCGTTCCTTCCTGACTTTTAGTATGCCTTTAAAATTCATGAAGTCAACGCTGAACTGGAATGGAGGTATTGGGTATTCAAAACAACCTGGTTTGATAAATGGCGTTAGTAATAAATCAAATTCTTATAACTACAATCTGGGTGCTGTTTTAGCCAGCAACATCAGTGAGTATGTGGATTTCACATTATCTTATTCAGCCAACATTAATGATGTAAAAAATACTTTACAACCTAAGTTGAACAATAATTATATCTCACAATCAACCAGTTTTTCGGCCAACCTGTTAACTAAGAAAGGCACCTTCTTTCAAAATGAAATTTCGAACGAATCATATAGCGGTTTGACAGATGGTTTCAACCAGACTTATTGGTTATGGAATATGGCTGTGGGACAAAAGTTTTTGAAAAATCAAAAAGGTGAATTAAAATTATCAGTGTTTGATCTTCTAAAACAAAACAGGGCTATCAGCCGCAATGTAACGGAGTCTTACATTCAGGATACAAGGAACCAGGTTCTTCAACAATATTTTATGCTGACATTCACCTATAAATTAAAGACATTTGGTAAAGGAAAAGCAACCACCAGAGATCGCGGCGAAAATTTCCGTTATGATGGAGGAGGATATCATGGTGGCCCACCAATGGGAGGAATGTAAGGCATAAAAAAAATATTTTGAACGAAAAGGAACTGATCGCGTTGCTAAAGCAAAAGGACCGGGAGGCCTTTAAAACAATTGTAGAAACCTGGCAGGATATGGTGTTCAATACGGCCCTGGGGATTTTACAAAATGCAGAAGATGCAGAAGATATAGCACAGGAAGTTTTTATCCAGGTCTTTGAGTCCATTGAGAGTTTTAAAGAAGAATCAAAATTTTCTACCTGGGTTTATCGGATTACTGTTTCAAAATCGTTGGATCATATCAGGAAGAAAAAAAGAAAAAAACGTTTTGCCTTCTTTCAAAGTTTATATGGAAATAATGGAAGTGTAATGATTGAACCGCCGGATTTTTTTCACCCTGGTGTGAAGATGGAGAACAAAGAGAATGCAAAAGTTTTGTTTAGAGCAATTGAAAAACTACCCGCCAATCAAAAAACAGCTTTCGTTTTAAATAAAATGGAAGGTTTGAGTTATGACGAAGTCGCTGAGGTAATGGATGTGAGTTCTTCGGCAGTAGATGCGTTATTGCAGAGAAGCCGTCAGAACCTTAAAAAGACTTTGAAAGATTATTATGAAAAAGACTTGTAGATGTTATTTAAAAAAAACAATTTAAATCAATCTCCAAAACACAGGTTTTAAAGTAAAAGATCGTCTTATAGATACTTACAGTTTTAATAGATAAAATTGAAGCCATGCAAGAAAAAAATATAAATAAAAAAATAGATGATGCCTTAGAAAGCATCAGCAATATTCAAAGGGCTGCGGTACCTGATTATTTCTACACCAGGCTGGAAGGACGCATGTTGCGGGAAAAGAGTACATGGGAAACTATCTCTTCATTTATCACACGGCCTGCTATCGCTATTGCAGCAGTTTGCATTATTTTAATGATGAATTTTTACACCATTATTTCTACTGCGAACACTGAAGAAGTTTCTGCACAAAAGAATGTTGAATTAGCTGCTGTGGATGAATACTCGCAAGTAAGTAGCGCTATTTATGAATTTGAAAACAATACTCCATAATGAAATTTTTAGCAAAAAAACACACGCTGATATTTATTATCATCTTGCTGTTGATTACCAACTTCGTCTTATCGGCGTTGTTTATATTTAAAAATCCTCACCCCGATCGGAAAAGTGCTGACCGTGAAAACAAAGGACGGATGTATATGACGCTGCAAAAGGAAGTCGGTTTTTCCGAAGCGCAACTTAAGGACTACCAGGAATTGAGGAAAGAGCAGTTCCAAAATCTGAAGCCTTTATTTAATAACGTAAGAAATTCAAAAGAGACTTTTTATCAATTTTTATACGATCAAAATGTTCCCGATTCATTGGTTAACAATGCAGCAGACTCCATTGGATACAATCAAAAAATGCTCGATCTTCAAATGCTTTCTTTTTTCAAAAAAATCAGGAGAACATGTACTGAAGAACAACTTCCAAAGTTTGACTCAACTATAAAAAGATCAATACAAAGAATAACAGGAATGCCGGGAAAAAGTGATCCTAAATAATTAAACAGGAATTATTATTCAACAATAAAACAAAACAAAATGATCACAAAAATTGCTCTTTTAGCTTCGTTCATTTTAACAGCCACAATATCTTCTTATGGGCAGCAAACTCAACGCCGCACTGTAGAAGAGAGAGTGAAGACCGTAATTGAAAAAATAAAAGAGCCTTTAAAACTGGATGATGCGCAGGTTCAAAAAACCGATAGCGTGTTTACACAATTTTACAAAGCCCAACAAAAAAAGATGGAAGATATGCGAGCTTCCGGCGAGCAATTTGATCGCAGTGTATTTGAAAAAATGACTGCCGACAGAGACGAAAAACTGAAAGCCATTTTCACTGCTGACCAGTTCACTAAATTTAAAAAAGAAGTGGAAGAAACTATTCGTCCACAACGAAGACAACAGAATTAAAAATTTCAATTATTATAAGAGTTGCTGAGAAGCGACTCTTTTTTTGTTTTATTATTTTTCTGAAGAAAGAAGATTATTTGGTTCATTTCAAATGTCGCGGGTTGGTGGACACGAACTTTGGAAGACGCCCGTGGCGCGTGTCTTCATGCGCCACATCGGCAAAAATTTCGTGGGCACTCCAACCCGGGCGGTCCTCTGTTGGCGGTGTTCCACCGCGAACTTTCAAATCTACAAGACACAAAAAAGAGAACAATCAAAATTGTAACGCTCAATCGCTTGGTCAATAAAAATGTAAATTGCGCACCATGCACATAAAGAAAGCACAATATTTAATCAGCAGTCCGGACATAGATAAATGTCCTGCGCCGGATAGGCCGGAATATGCGTTTATCGGGAGAAGCAATGTGGGCAAGTCTTCGCTGATCAATATGCTTTGCAATAACGAAAAATTAGCCAAGACATCTAACTCTCCTGGTAAAACTCAAATGATCAATCACTTTGAAATTACGAGTGTTCCAAAGGCAGGCGAGTTTAAGGAAACTAACTGGTTTTTGGTAGATCTTCCAGGGTATGGCTTCGCCAAAATATCTCTCAGAAGCCGGCGGCG
>JBDSHT010000347.1:0-4544 GCA_039918315.1 Ginsengibacter sp.
TTCGTTTCTCTTATTTTTCTGCTCGTTGGCCACCAACGCCCAGAAAATTTATTCCGGAAAAATTCTCGACTCAATGGAAAATCCGATTTCAGGGGCTTCCATCAATGTGAAGAATTCCCGCGCTGGAACTACTTCGGGACCTGATGGTTCGTTTAAAATAAAAGCGAATGAAAACACGACAATAACAGTGACTGCTGTTGGTTTTCAGCCCACACAAGCAATATTAAACAAAGACAATGTAATTATTAATCTTAATCCGGTGAATAGTTTCCTTGAGGAGGTTGTTGTAACTGCATTAGGTGTAAAAAGAGAAAAAAGAAACCTCACGTTTAGTTCGCAGGAGGTGAAAGGCGACGAATTGATGCAGGCAAAAGATCCCAACATTGTTAATGCAATTGCAGGTAAAGTGTCAGGTGTGCAAATCACCAATTCTTCAGGAACACCCGGTGGTTCAGCGCGTATTGTAGTGAGAGGTGCTACCTCTATTTTTGGAAATAATGAAGCGCTAATTGTATTGGATGGTGTTCCAATAGACAACTCTGAAACTGGCAACTTAGCATCCGGTCCGGGTAGTAACCGTTTGGTTGATATTGACCCGTCCACTATTGCAAGTGTAAACGTTTTAAAAGGTGCTGCTGCCACTGCATTGTATGGTTCATCCGGAGCTCGCGGCGTAGTTATCATTACTACGAAAAATGGCCAGGGTTTGAAAAAACCAGTGGTTACACTAAGTACTGATCTCGCGTTTGATGAAGCACTTTTTCCCGATGTGCAGAGCAAATATGCCCAAGGCGATAGAGGTATTTATAAAAATGGGGAAGATCAAAAAAATAGTAGCTCATGGGGACCAAGAATGGATACCCTTAGAGTTAATGGGCTTCCTGTAAAAAAGCGTAATCAATTAGATGATTTCTTTCAAACCGGTATCACCACCAATAATACTATTAGCGTTGCAGGTAGCAATCCTAAATCCGGTTACTTTCTTTCCTATTCTTACTTTGATCAAAAAGGTACGGTTCCGACCAATAAATTTACAAGGCACTCAGTATTCACAAAATTCAATACCAAGATCAATGATAAACTGACTGCTTCAATCCAATTCAATTATTCAAATTCAGAGCGCCGTACTGTGCCTGAAGGTTATATTCTTGAAAGCCCTATCTGGACCATCTTTGCAGCTCCCATCTCATGGGACCCTCTGCCCTATCTGAACCCGGATGGGTCACAAAGAGTGTATAGGTTTTCCCGCAACAATCCTTATTGGGTTTTGGATAATATCTTTACAAAAGGAGCTGTAAATCGCTTTCTACCAATTGCCTCGTTCACCTATACCCCGATGAATTGGTTAACGGTAACTGAAAGAATTGGTGCAGATATTTATACAGAACAGGATAAATATTATGAGGCACCCAGCACAGCTTTAGGTACTACGGGTACCCAAATCGACAGAAACAATAATTTCCGTCAGTTCAATCATGATTTTATAATTGATGGACGTAAGAAGGCAGGCGATTTTGATCTGGAATTATTACTCGGAAATAATATAATATCAACCTATAGTCAATCCGTACAGGGTCGTGGTGTTGGTTTGTCTGTGGACAACTTTTATAATCTTTCAAATGCAGCGACCCAAACTTACAGTGAATCACATTACTTATCACGTAAAGTTGGATTTTATTCACAAGCAAATATTGACTATAAAAGAACCTTGATCTTTTCGTTGACAGGGCGCTATGACGGTAGCTCTGTTTTATCAAAAGAAAAGAGTTTTTATCCTTATGGATCCGGAGCAATGAGCTTCGTATTTTCTGAGTTAATGGCTAAAAAATCTTCCTTCTTAAATTTTGGAAAACTGAGAGTTTCCTACGCGACAGTCGGAAACGACAATGTGGGTCCTTATTCATTAAACACTCCATTCTATCCTGCAAACGTTGCAGGGGTTGCATTTCCATTCCAGGGACAAAATGGTTTTCTTCTTAGTTCCACTTTAGGAAATCCAACTCTGAAAAATGAATTGGCGAAAGAATTTGAAGTCGGGTTGGAAACAAGACTTCTCAATAACCGTGTGGGTTTGGAAGTATCTTATTTTGACAAGCGCATTTCTAATGGAATTATTCCCGGGGTTTCAATTTCAGCTGCAACAGGTTATACAGGAACAACTGTAAACTCTGCAAAATTACAGACGAAAGGAGTTGAATTACTGATCAATGCGTCTCCTGTGAAAACCGAAAATTTCAATTGGGATTTAGTTTTCAACTTTTCCAAAATCAATAACAAAGTTGTTGAATTATATAAAGATGTAAAACAATTAGGCATTGGATTTACACAGGCCATTGTTGGACAACAATACGGAGTTATTTTTGGTGATCGCTTTAAAAGAAATGATAAGGGACAATTAATGATTGACGCAAACGGATTGCCATTCAAAGATGATACTCAAGGCATTTTAGGAAATATTTCACCTGACTGGAGTGCAGGTATCACCAATACTCTTCGCTATAGAAACGTGAGCCTGAGCTTTTTCTTTGACATGAAACAAGGAGGTGATATCCAGAATAACGTGGATGGCTACGGATATTTCTATGGCACCCCTAAAGTAACTGAAGACCGCCAACCCCGAGTGATTGAGGGAATAAGTGTGGTAGATAATAAACCCAACACCAAATTGGCGGATGCTGAAGATTATTACCGGAGATTGAATTCAGTTTTGGAAGCAGTTATTCAGGATGGCACATTTATTAAATTAAGGAATGTAACACTGGCCTATAATTTTGGAAAAAACGTTATATCACGTACGCCATTTTCTTCTGCAACAGTCGTAGTAACCGGTAGAAACCTTTTCATCTACAGACCACACTTTACAGGATCTGATCCGGAAGCAAGTTCCTTTGGTTCATCCAACGGTTCACAAGGGCTGTATTCTTATTCTACTCCTACTTCCCGTACTATCAATTTTGGCCTAAAACTTACATTCTAAAATATTCATCTCATTGAGAACTCCTCTTAAAAATATTATTATGAGAAAATTAATTATAACAGCCATCATTGCCGCACTTTTTATCACGGCAGGATGCAAAAAATTCATCGACGTAAATAACGATCCCAACAGTTTACTGGATGTTCAGGAAGGCCTGATCCTTTCGCCTGTGGAATTAAATATTTCGTCTAACATCGCCGCAGGCAATGCATCGATTATAATAAACCACTGGATGCAAAATGTTGCGCTTAACCAACCGGTACCTAACTCAGGAACCTATCTTCAAAACAATGTAGATTTTGATGGTGACTGGTCTAATATGTATGTAACAGGTTTGAATAACCTCAACATTTTGAAACAGAAGGCTGAAAAAAATGGCAACTTTAATTATGGTGGTATTGCCAAGATACTTACTGCATATTGCTTTGCAACTGCAACCGATTTATGGGGCGATATTCCGCAGACAGATGCTTTTAAAGGGAGCGAAAATTTTACCCCTGCTTATGACAAACAGGAAGATGTTTATAAGTATGTGCAATCGCAGCTCGACGAAGCAATTTCCGACATCGGGAAAGGTAGCGGTTCCATGGTAGGAAGCGATGATTTATTTTATGGTGGCGATATGGATAAATGGATCCGACTTGCCTACACATTAAAAGCGCGCTATTACATGCATCTTACCAAAGCCCCGGGATATAGTGCAGGCACGCAGGCGGACCTGGCATTGGCTGCACTGCAAAAAGGGATGACGGCTAATGATGACAATTTCAAGTTTGATTATCCAGGAGCTGCTGGTCAGGAAAATCAAATTTATATTACTTTTCTTCCTGTTTCCACTCTTATATTATCATCGCACCTGGTAGATGGTTTCAAAACCAGAAATGACCCACGACTCAGTAAATTGATAAGCCTTTCAGTTTCCGGAATGTACAACGGGCGCAACATAGGTGAAACAGATCTGGGTAACCTCGACGATTATTCCATACCAGGCCCCTTTTATGGAGACCCGGCCTCATCTGTTTTTATTGTGAATTATTCAGAAGCACTTTTTCTAAAAGCAGAGGCTACCTTAATAAAATCGGGTTTTGCGGCAGCGCAACCAATTTACCAGGATGCTATCAGAAAACACATGAACCTTACGGGCGTTGCATCAGGGCCTGCTGATACATACATTTCTGCCAGGGGAACTTTAAGCGCTGGTAATGCATTGCAGATGATCATGGAAGAAAAAAGCATAGCAAACTTCTTGTCATTAGAAAATTTCAATGATTGGAGAAGGACTGGTTTTCCTTCGTTAACAAAAGTGCCCTTTGCACTTTCTGACATTCCGCGCAGGGTTATATATCCTCAGTCAGAAATAATAGCGAACCCACAAACACAACAGTCAGCCAAACTAACCGACAGGGTTTGGTGGGATAAATAAAATAATTATTAATCTAAAATATAAATCTCAAAGGTGGCCGGTTATCGGAAGCCTTTGAGATTTTTTTTATACTGAATGTTTGAAAATAAAAAATGTGAAGCCAGGATTATTGAAGAAAGTTTATCTAAAATTTTCTTTCTTACC
>JBDSHT010000348.1:0-7884 GCA_039918315.1 Ginsengibacter sp.
AAAGACATAGGAAAAATCGGCTACATGCCTGAAGAAAGAGGCTTGTATAAAAAAATGAAGATCGGTGAGCAAGCCTTGTATCTTGCCAGGTTAAAGGGTTTGAGCAAACAAGATGCCTTAAAAAAAATAAAGGAATGGTTTGTGAAATTTGAAATGGAAAGTTGGTGGAATAAAAAAGTTGATGACCTCAGCAAAGGGATGAGTCAGAAATTACAATTCGTTATTACCGTCTTACATGAACCGAAACTATTAATTCTCGACGAACCGTTCAGCGGCCTTGACCCGGTAAATTCTAATCTTATTAAAGAAGAGATTTTTAAATTATCGCAGAAAGGAACTACCATTATTTTTAGTACGCATCGTATGGAGCAGGTAGAGGAAATATGTGATCGAATTGTGTTGTTGAACAAAGGAAAAAAAGTATTGGACGGTAGCCTGCAACAGGTAAAGGATGATTTTAAACAACACATTTTTAGAGTTGGTTTTGAACAGCCAAAAGTAATTTCTGAAAATGGAATTTTTAGTGTGGTGAAGCAGGATGAGCAATTTATTAATGTAAAAATAAATGAGGGATACCAGCCTACTGATGTGCTGAAAGAACTTTTGCAGCAGCAAGCAGGAATTATTTCTTTCAACGAAATTTTGCCTACACTTAATGAAATTTTTATTACGCAGGTAGAGGGCACAAAAATGGCAAGAGAATTCACAAACCATTAATACCGCATCTCAAAAAATAATTCAAAAAAATAATTCTTCTTTTATGAACAAAATAGGGTTGGTAATCCAAAGAGAATATTTCACTCGGATAAGAAACAAAACATTTTTATTGTCAACTATTTTGTTGCCGCTTTTTTTTATAGGATTCATTTTTGCCTCTGCCTATTTAACCTCCCAAAGCCAAAGCAATGATAAGATAGCGGTACAAGATGATAATGGGATTTTTAAAAATAATTTTAAAAGCAGCCAATCGATAACGTACGAATTCCCTGATGATGTAGATGCAAAAAATTTTCAGGAAAAAGGATATTCTGCTTTCTTAAAAATCCCGGAAAACTTCGATTCCAGTTCTGATTCCATCAGCCTTGTTTCAGACAAACAGCTAGGGATGGTTACTGAAGAAAAAATAAAAGATGAAATCAATGAGGCCATTAGAAACCGGGCATTTCTTGAAAATAAAATTGACCGGAAAATTCTTGACTCCATAAATAATTTAGATGAAGACAAACTCTATAAATTTAGCCCTGTAATAAAACAAGGTAATAAAACAGAACAATCAAATGCAGGTCTGTCTTACATAATTGGCTTTGCCTGCGGCATATTAATTTATATGACTTTGTTTATTTACGGTGCTGCTGTTATGAGAGGCGTGATGGAAGAAAAAATGAATCGAATTGCCGAAGTGATCATTAGCTCCGTGAAACCTTTTCAATTAATGATGGGAAAAATTATTGGGATTGCTGCTGTAGGGATTACACAATTATTGATATGGGTGGTGTTGATAGTGGCACTTTCCGGCATTGCATCTTTGTTCTTTTCAGCGGACGCGCTGCAACATGCTACAACAGCCAACCCAGCTATGGGTGCGGGTGTAACGAATTCAGCCGCAATGAATTTTTTCAGCACAAAGGATACATTATTATCCGCAAATTGGGCACTGATATTACCGACATTTTTATTTTATTTCCTGGGAGGATATCTTTTTTATGCCGCATTATTTGCAGCCGTAGGCAGCGTGGTTAATGAAGATCCACAGGAAGCACAATCGCTGATGTTACCGATAACGATGCCCATCATTTTATCATTTATAATTATGACAATGGCTGCTGGTAAACCGGATTCGCCCATTGCAGTTTGGGGAAGTATGATTCCATTTTCATCACCTATTGTGATGATGGCCCGCATTCCTTCTGGAAGTGTGCCGGCATGGCAAATCATAGTTTCTATGTTGTCGTTAGCTGTCGGATTTATTCTTACTACAATGCTTGCTGCCAAGGTTTATAGAACAGGCATTTTATTGTATGGCAAAAAGGTAACTTTTAAAGAAATGGGCAAATGGCTTTTCAGAAAATCATAAAATATTTCCTGTCGGTGCCACCACTTTTTTAGAATCGGGATTACCAAAAATCGCTTTGGAAGTTTCGTCTTTCATAAAACGAAGAAGTATTCCACTCACGAATAAAAGGGAAAATAAAATCAACCCCATTATCAGGCCGATTGTTCCGTACACTGTCGGCGATTTACTCTCTTTTTTATAAGGAGGTTCGGGCTTATCAAGCACCTTTATTACCGGTGTAGCTTTTTGTAATTTATATGCGGCATTTTGTTGATTGGCAATGGCATTTGCATATTGCGCACGAATCATTTGTTTTTCTGCAATCAAATTTTCCGTGGGTACCCTGAACTCTAATTTACCAGTGTTCGTAAACATGGTAGTTTTATCCATTTCGATCAGCTTCTGATCTTTCGAATTCATAACTCCTCTTAGCGAATCAACCTTGCTGGTGGCAAACTCAAAATCGCGTTTCGCTTTTTCTCTTTTCAGATCAACATAGAAAGTCGAAATTTTATCAATGAATCCATAACTTATTACCCGCACCATTTCCGGGCTACGACCAGTATAGGTGAGAACGAAACTATTGTTCTTATTTATGGTTGCAGATAACCCATCTTTTAAAACATCACCCGCCCATGTGATGAGCGCATACTCATTTGGCGGCATTTTCATCTCCGGTTCCAAAAAACTTCTGTGATCATTGATGTCTTTTACCAACAATTCTGCAATCGTTTTGTTACCCATTTCAGATACTCTAATACCCGCTACTTCTTCACGCGTGGTGCGGCTTTGAGCCAACTCCACAATATTTATGGAAGCATCTTCACTAAAATTTATTGAGTTCTGATTATTCCCCATAAGAGCACTAAGCATGGACGACGAAGTGTTTTCTGAAGTACTCGTTAATGGAAAAATTGATGCGGTAGAAGTAAAAGTTACCGGTTTTTGCAGTGCATAGAAAACTAGACCAGCACCAATTACTAAAGCACCTACTATAATATATGCCCACGTCCTTTTTAGTCGGAGAAAAATGGCTGTTGTTAACTCTTGCGATGACATTTATTTTATTTTACCTGGGTTAACAAATAGGCTATGAAAATAGGAATAGAAGTTACTAATAAATTCCCCGCAAAGTTGCCAAGAAATTTACTTTGAGGCTTCAGCGGAACTACAACAATACTTCCCTCTTTTACTTTAGGGTAGAAATGGAAAAAACCAAAGTTCTTTGTCCTCCTGCTCTTGCCGTTTGCATACGTTACATAAATTCTCTTTCGCCACGGACGTTCCGAGAAACCACCTGCCTTATCAATGTAGTAAGGAAGATTTGTATGCTCCTTGTCAAAATACATTTTCAGCTCACTTTGAACGGCACCTTTTACAGAAACGATCGGGTTTACTTCAGGAATAAAAACCATATCACCCTCCTGGAGTATCATATCGTATTTGGAATTTGGTTGGTCCATAGCCATCGGCAAATCAATACTTATTGGTTCTAAAGGATTAAATAAAACACTGTCAACGATCCTTCCAGCGGAATCCTTTAGAAACCTTGTTTTATTTATTTTCAATAAAGGATTCTCAAGATTAAGTGTGTCTTTAAAACGATATAATTTAGCTCCGTTGGCGTTAGAGTTGGGTTTCAGGCCACCTGCCCTTTTTACAAATGACGACAGTGTTTCATTTTCACTTAGCTTGGGATAGATGCCGGGATACAAAAATTCGCCTTCTAATTTTACATTTCTCTGCAAATGAAAGTTCGGATTCTTCCGAACAAAAACCTGGTCATAAGGTTTTAGCACCACCTGCTCAGTAACTGAATCCATTTCAAGATTACTGTTAATGGAATATTGAGTCACGATAGTTTTGGTTGGGCTAATCCCCGCCTGAGACGAATCAATATCCACTATGCTGGACACTTCGATACTTCCATATTCGGCAGAGGGTTTTAATCCGCTGGCAAAATACAAGAGATCTTTCAAAGTCATGCCACCATATTTTTGATATGATCCCGGTTGACGAACCTCGCCCTGGATGATAATTATTTGGCGATCAAGAAACTGATTCTTGTTAAACACCTCTATGATATCGTTAGCTTCAATGGGAATGTTATTCGTGCTATTTAAATTTTTATTAAAATCTGTCAGACTAACATCAATTTTATTGGCTTTCAACCTCGTTGAATCTCCGGCTCCTTTATATACATAAGCTCTTTGCAAAAATGAATTCGGAGTTACGCCGCCGGCCCTGTTTATAATGTCAAACAAACGATCACCTTTTCTCACCTCATACACATTTGGATACGCTACTTCACCCTTCACAATAACTTTATTATTAAGTCCGGGCTTGATCAAATTCACCGCCACAATATCTCCATCGTACAGCGGTTCATCAATAATTTCGCCCCGGGCTTTTAATCCCATTGCATTAAAATTCACTGTTTTTATTACCTGTTTTTCATCCACATTTCTGATGATGGCACCACCGGAAATGTAAGCATCCGGAGTGAAACCGCCTGTATATCTAAGCAGGTCACGCACACCTTCATCTTTTTTTAACTGGTAGTACATTGGCCTTTTAAACTGTCCGCTTGCCAACACTTTTTTACTAAAGAAAGGAACAATTACAAAATCATTATTTTCCAGATAAAGATGACGACCGAAATCGCCGGTATTTAAATATTTATAAACATCTATTGAATCAATAATTTTTCCGTTCCGGGAAATAAGAATATTTCTCATGTCACCGTATTCAGTAACACCACCTGCTAATGCTACAATATTCAACGCATTGGTAAAAGCTGAAACGACGAGAGGACCAGGATCCTGCACGTTACCGGAAGCCTGAACTACAATGGTACGGGGCTGTCCCAGCGAAACTGCGATATTAGTTGAGGACGGAATTACGCGGCGGAAACGATCATAGACAATTGCTCGTGCATTGGTAAAGGTTAATCCCTGCACCGATATTTTCCCTAACCCTTGCGGGAAAATAGAACCATCTCTTGCAACAATATAATCTTGCTCAAAATCTGCACCGCCCCACAATGAAACGATTATGTGATCGCCCACTCCAATGGGATAATCCTCCGGCGGAGTGGAAAGTTGAGTGAGTTCTAATATCTGCCTATTCTGAAAAAGATCGCTACCAAAAACCGAATTGGGATCAGAAATCCTCTTGCGGAAGCCATCTTTCTGAGTGCTGTCGCTGGCAATAAAATTCTTCCTACCTAATTCCGGAACACCTTTATGAATATCGATACCAGCCTTTTGTTTCTGCTGATTATAGTCTTTCAAATAGTTCTGCAAATCAGCAGGAGAGGCGTTTTTCAACGAATTAGGGTCAATTGGCAAATCCTGTATATCCGGTATCACCTGTGCCTGGACCGAACTAAGCCCAACCATAAGAAATAAAGGAATGACAAAGAGGTATAAAAGAATTCTTTTGCAGTTAGAATTGGTTCTAAAAGGATCCATCTGGAAGGGGTTAATGTGTAATTGTTTTTAAAACGTGTAAATATACCAATTTATTTCAGTGGTGATTCCAATGCCTCATTGAATTGCAGCCAAATTTCATCAACGATTTCGGCGGCAGGTTTTATTTCCCTGATAAGGGCACTAACCTGTCCTATCTCCAATTCACCTTCCTCCAAATCGCCTTCAAACATACCCTTTTTTGCACGGCCCTTTCCCAACAACTTTTTTAGGTCTTCAACAGAAGCATTATTCTTTTTTGCAATCAACAATTGATCATAAAAAGAATTCTTCATCATGCGGACGGGAGTAATTTCTTTCAACGTGAGGACGGTGTCGCCTTCGGCGGAGTTAATAATCGCATTCTTAAAATTAGCATGAGAAGAAGCTTCATCGCTCGCTACAAAACGGCTACCAATCTGCACTCCATCAGCACCCAAAACCATTGCCGCCAACATTTGTCTGCCGTTGGCAATGCCTCCCGCCGCAATCACCGGAATAGAAACCGCTTTGCTAACTAAAGGAATTAAAACCATTGATGTTGTTTCTTCCCGCCCATTATGGCCACCCGCTTCAAAGCCTTCCGCTATCACAGCATCGCAACCTGAGTCTTCCGCTTTTTTAGCAAACTTGCTACTGCTAACTACATGAATCACTTTAATGCCGGCATCTTTAAACGTCTTTGTATATAAAGCCGGATTGCCTGCGGAAGTAAAAACTACTTCGACTTTATTTTCAAGAATGGTATTAATGTGTCTTTCAATATCAATATATAATAAAGGAAGATTTACTCCGAAAGGCCTGTCAGTAGCCGCCTTGCATTTTTTGATATGGTACTCCAAAACATCAGGATACATACTGCCTGCGCCAATAACTCCCAACGCTCCGGAGTTGCTTACTGCGCTTGCCAATCGCCAACCACTTGCCCATATCATTCCCGCCTGAATGATGGGATATCGAATATTTAAAAGTTGAGTAAATCTGTTGGTAAACATAAATGCATTTATCGTTCGGGTATTCGCGAAGGCAGAGAATTTATTGAACATTCACCCAAGTAAAATTTGCCCGTTTGGAAATATACTTTTACAGGTTGTTGTGTTATTTAATGTCAGGCATCCGGGTTATATCTTCGATATGTATAAGGGTTAGTTTCCAATCTCCGTTGTTTTGTTTTGTCCATACCAAACTATAATTTCCTTTTTCTTTAAGAAGCGGGCCACCGGGAGGCGTTAAATCCAAGGTATAGGTTCCTCCGTCATAGGCTAAATGATCGTCACTATTTTTAATAATAGATGAAGTTTTAATATTGCTAAGAACCTTAATTCCACCACTAATCCAATTGTCCGCAATAACTTTATGACCTACATGAATTAAAGAATCGTTCATTACAATTGCATTGTCTGCGATTGTATTCATAATTGTTGCTGAATCTTTATTATTCCACCCAACTAAAAAATTCGCGGTCAAAGAATCGATATTTGCAGATGGTGGTTCTACGCCTTTCTCGAGTGCCTGATTACAGGCAATAATGGAAAGGACAACTAAAATAAAAGTGAACTGTTTCATGTTGATAGATTTGGTTTTTAGTATTTCTATGGCTTTATGCATTGCAGGCAACAAATTAGCCGGCATTTATCAACCTAAATCGATTTCAGTATTATCACCAATATTGAGCGAACGGGTTTCGCCTTTTATTTCTGTATCATTTCCAATTAAAGAATCATCCAGCATTACATCATATAATTTGGAATAGGATCCGATGATGGAATCTTTAATAATTGAGGAATGTAAGATGGTATTTTCTCCCACTGCCACATGTGGCCCAATGATGCAGTTTTTAATATCGCAGCCTTCCGCAATACTAACCGGTGGAATAAAAATAGTATTCTCAAATTTATTTGATTCTGAAATGGTGCCTCCAAACTTTTGAAGCAATATCGAATTGGATTGCAACAACGATTCTTTGCGACCACAATCAAACCAATTCTCCACCTTGTACGATTTGAATTTCGCTCCTCCTTCAATCATACATTCCAACGCATCGGTAAGATTAAATTCATCATGGCTTTTTATATTATTTGTCAGAATTCTATTCAAACATTTAAATAACAAAGCAGTCTCTTTTATTTTATAAAGCCCCACCAGCGCCATGTTTGACCGCGGTATTGCCGGCTTTTCCACAACCAAGCTTATGAAGCCTTCTTCATTTACTTCGGCTACTCCAAAATTTCTGGGATCATCTACTTTTTTTACGCCAAGCATACTCCATTCAGAGGCCAACATTTCTTTTAAATTATACTCGCAGATCGTATCGCCCAGTGCGACAAACACTTCTTCCTGATTTACGATTTCCTCAGCAAG
>JBDSHT010000349.1:0-16864 GCA_039918315.1 Ginsengibacter sp.
GCTACACAAATTATCGACTTTATATTTTTTCGCAACTTCAATAAATACATCACGCAAAAATAACGGATTGAAAGAATGCTACTTTCAAATAATCCAAAAATGAATATCTTCAAATCTAAATAACCTAAAAACATGGATACAAAAACAGAGAATAGAATCAACGATTGGCTGAGTGGAAATTATGATGAAGCTTCAAAAACTGAGATTCGTGATTTGCAGAAAAATGATCCGGCACAATTGGAAGATGCATTTTATCAACAACTTGAATTTGGTACTGGTGGCTTGCGTGGCCTTATGGGCGTGGGTTCTAACCGGATGAATAAATACACTGTGGGCATGGCGACTCAGGGATATGCCAATTATTTAAACCAATGTTTTAAGGACGTAAAGGTTGCCATTGCACACGATGTGCGCAATAATAGCCGTGAATTTGCCAAGATTGCTGCTCATATTTTTGCCGCCAACAACATTAAAGTTTTTCTGTTTGAAGATATACGCCCAACGCCTGAACTTAGTTTTGCAATCCGTGAATTAGGATGCCAGGGAGGTTTGGTAATTACAGCATCACACAATCCAAAGGAATATAATGGATACAAAGCTTATTGGGATGATGGTGCACAGATGGTGCCCCCACATGATAAAAATGTGATCACTGAAGTTGATAAAATAAAATCTATTGATGATGTAAAATGGAATGGTAATGATGATAATATTTCCATGATCGGCAAAGAGATGGATGATAAATTTATTTCGATGGTAAAGGGATTGAGCATTAATCCTGAAGCTTGCCAGCGTCAACATGATCTTAAAATTGTTTACACTCCCATACATGGAACAGGTATTATGTTAGTGCCGCAAGCCCTTGCTGCTTATGGGTTTGACAACGTTAATATTGTAGAGGAACAGGCGACACCCGATGGTAATTTTCCTACCGTGATTTATCCAAATCCGGAGGAAAATGAAACCATGAATATTGGTTTGCAGACTTCAAAAAAAATAGATGCGGATATTTTATTGGGTACAGATCCGGATGCTGATAGAGTGGGAGTGGGAGTAAAAAATAATCATGGAGAATGGGTATTGCTTAATGGTAACCAAACCGCTCTATTAGTGTTTAATTATATCATGGAAGCGCGTAAAAATAAAGGTGTTGCGCAGGCAAATGATATGGTGGTGAAAACAATTGTAACCACAGACATGATTGATGAAATGGCAAAGGCGAATGGAATTTCATGTTATAATACACTCACTGGTTTTAAATGGATTTCTTCTCTCATCAAAGAAAAGAAGGGTAAAGAAAATTATGTTGTGGGAGGTGAAGAAAGTTTTGGATTGATGATTGGTGATGAGGTGCGGGATAAAGACTCCGTAAGCGCTGTAGCCATTATTTGTGAAATGGCTGCCGTTGAAAAAGACAATGGACGCACGCTTTTCGATAAGTTAATTGAACTCTATGTACAATATGGATTTTACTATGAACAGTTGATTTCAATTACTAAAAAAGGAATGAACGGTTCAAAAGAAATTGCAGCAATGATGCAGGGTTACAGGGATAATCCGCCCTCAGAAATAGCCGGAAGCAAAGTGAAAGAATTACTCGATTATCAATTGCAGCAATCAACCGATTTAGAAACCGGAGAGAAGGCAGAAATTAAGTTGCCAAAGAGTAATGTGTTGCAATTTATTTTAGAAGATGGAACAAAAATTTCTGCACGTCCGAGCGGTACGGAACCAAAAATAAAATTTTATTTTAGCGTGAATACTTCTTTGGAAAATAAAGATGCATTTGACAAAACCAAAAAGATTCTTGACGAAAAAATTACCAGTATTATTTCTTCGATGAATTTGAAATAGGTGAAGCCTGTTTCAATAACGAGGAGTCAGAAGTGTTTGCTTTTTTCAATTTTTTGATCACTCAGGGTATTCAAAATATTTACCTTTTATCCATTTAAAATTTCCGAAAAAAGCAGAATTTTTAATTGATTTTTTGATTCATAATTGAAATATATAACTTTCTTTATTTTTCAAATTATTGAATTTTAGCGACTTAGACAATTTTTGATTTTTGGCACTATTTTCGCCTTAATAAAGGTAATATTCCATTGATAAAACTCAATCCAGCTTTTAGTCTGAGCTTCACACCCTGTAAGAATTATTGAAAAACCTACAAAAATTTAGGGAAGCAACATTGCTTCCCTTTTTTAATTATTTAATTTCCTGTCTCTCCACTTCTCACTTTTATTTTCTTTTTCCCGGCGTTCTTTTTTTCATAATCCAGTACTTCTTTGGGCTTTATTTTTTTCATGGGCTCTTCAATAACTACATCACTTGATGGTGCCTTCAACAATCTGCCCCGGTCGAATTTTTCAAGTTTTGCAATTCTGCCAGTTGAAGGATCGTAGTAGGTCCAGTCGCCGTGTTTCACGCTGTACTGCTCAGCTTTTACAATTTTGAAACTTATAATTTCATTGTTACCCATTCCATAAACAGGGACCGTATCGTAGGGCACGTCAGGATTGTAGGCCCGCCAGTTTTCTACTCTCAGCAAATCACCGAGGTTGGTATAATATTGAGATTCACCATCCAGGCCACCGAACCTGTAATTTTCCAGAGCTAAAAAGTCACCTGATAAATTATACCGTCTCCATGGGCCTTCTTTTTTGCCATCCACAAATATTCCTTCTTCTTCATATCCTTTTTCGCCACGCAAAGGATCTACATGGGCTACCCATTTTCCTTGCTTTAAATTTTTACTATCAACAATATTAATCGTGTCTCCTTTAACGGAAACCTTAAATGATTTATGCTGGGCATTTACTTCAGATGCAAGAAATAAAATGGCCAGGACCATTATAAATTTTGTTGGGAAGGAGGTTATTTTCAAATTCATTTCAGAGGATTTAAATTTGCGGATTTTCAAAATTACTATATTCAACGTGAAAGATATTGAATCCGTATTTTATCAATAAATTTTTAACCTTTCCAGATAAAAAGTTTATTGAAGGTGTGCGCATTTTTGTTGGAGTTAGCATACATGTTTTTTTGTTTTAAATCTGTTAATTAAGGCATGCTTTGTGATGATTTACATCAATAAAAAACCAGGGTATATTAATTACCTTTAGGGTGCAAAAAATTCTTTTATAACCTAAACAAAAAGACATGAAAATCAACTTGAAGTCATTGAAATTTACCGCCAAAGAAGAATTGAAAGAATTTGTACAAGAGAAGGTGAGTAAGCTATCCCGGTTCAACGATAAAATTATTAGTGCAGAAGTCACTTTGTTTTTGGAGGACACGAAGCTACCTGATAATAAGGTTTGTGAAATAAAATTAGTAGTTCCCGGAAATGATGATTTTGTGAAGAAAACGGCTGTGTCATTTGAGGAAGCTATATTAAGTAGTGTAGAAACTATGCAGACTATTCTTCAACGAAAAAAGGAAAGAGCATAGCATTTAGGAAAACGAAAATAATTAAAATTCCAAATCGGTTATTAGAGGATAATGAACAGAGTATGGCACATGAATAATTTCAAATCGTTTTACTTTAAAAGATTTATCTGGTAGAATATAATCGATACGCAAGGTTGGGGAAATATAAATAAATGAACGACCAATTCCCCAACCTTTTTTTAGGAATGCATCCTGCAAATCACCTTTCATTTTAAAATAAGTATAGGAATTCGGGACATCATTAAAATCGCCGCATAGAATGACAGGGTGCGGGCTTTGTTGAATAATACTACTCGCAAGATTTGCCTGATCATAACGCAATTTGTAGCCTCTTCTTAATTTTGAAACAATTGTTCTGGATCCTGATATATTAGGTTTTGATCCTCGTTTCATCTGGTAGATGTTTTGGTAATCTTCGCCCTCAAATTTTACGGATTGCAAATGCGTGGCAAAAAACCTGTAGGTTTTTTCTTTCACTTTTATGTCAGCAAAAACGAGGTGTTCTGATTTTCTGCTTTCGTTGTAAGCGAAGTTTCCGGAATCCACAATTGGATGTTTAGAAAAAATTGCAATTCCACTTATAAAAAGGTTTGTATAACGGACTGTAGGTACTACATAGTTATAAGAATAACCCAGTGCACTCAATGCTTTTCTATTAGGTTGATCGTGTTTTTTGGAAGTATAATCGAAATATTCTTCAACACATAAAATATCCGGATTCAAGTCTTTTATCAATTCGAACATATCATCACGATAACCAGTACCATCAGGGGCTGAAAGGTTTTGCTGATCCCAGTCCGAAGTATTCCATTGCATTACTCTTAATGATCCAGGATTGCCATAATAAATTTTATTATTTGCAAAATTAAAAGCGATAACCGCTGTAATCTGTTGAAAGCCTAAAAGTAAAACCACTGTAGATATCAGCCACCACTTTGATTTTAAAATTGCCCACAATATTATAAAGCAAATGAGGGCAAAGATGATAACTGGAAACACCAATCCCGGTAATGCGAGAAACCAATATTTGTCAGTGTTTATAAATGGGATGAAACATGTAATAATGTAAGAAATAATGACAACTATATTTGTTACTATTAAGAATTTCCTGACAAGACCAGGTTTCCGTTTCATACAAAGAAATTTACAACAAGAGGATTAAACTAAGATGGCACGAAAGATAAAGATGAAAATTATAAATAAATTCATTTTTTGAATAGATGCAATAAATTTAACCTTTGCAAAATGCCATATAATTTGGCACTGTAGTTGAAACTCTTATAAAATTTTATGAAGAAGATATATTTACCTCTATTGATTTTTTTATTTTCCCTGAGCAGTTGCGAAACAGCAAGGAACATTCTTAATTCTGCCGGTGTAGGAAATTTAACCAACCAAGAAGTTGTAATGGGATTAAAAGAAGCCCTCAAGGTTGGAACGGATTCTTCCACTTTTCATCTTGGGCTTCTCAATGGATTCTTTAAAGATGATATGATCAAAATATTGATGCCACCGGAAGCACAAAAAGTTGAAAAAACTTTACGGGACGTTGGCATGGGCAATGTGGTTGACAAAGCAGTTTTATCAATGAACCGCGCTGCTGAAGATGCTTCAAAGTATGTAGGCGATATTTTTTTAAATGCAATAAAACAAATGACCATCCAGGATGCATTTGGGATTTTGAGGGGTGATAATTTTGCAGCAACTCATTATCTAAAGGAAAAAACTACAGCACAACTTACTACTGCATTTACTCCAATAGTAAACAAATCACTAGAATATACGGATGCGACCAAATATTGGAAAGATGTATTTTCTGTTTACAATCGGTTCAGCAATAAACCAGTTAACACTGATTTAACCGCCTATGTTACACAAAAAGCATTGGACGGATTATTTTATCACATAGGTTTGGAAGAGCAGAAAATACGCAAAGATCCAGCAGCGCGGATTTCCGATATTTTGAAAAAGGTGTTTTCAAATGCAAACCAACAGGGATTGTAGATGCTTTTCAATTTTTCTCACACACTTAAAAAGTTGCATTTTTCAAAATTTATTTTATTACTTTTGCACCCCATTAAGCATTTTTGTTTTGGCTTAATGGATTTTTCTTAAAAACATTACCCACATGGCTCCATAAGTTTCCGTCTGTTCGGAACGCCGGCAAGGGTGTAAAAGTAAATTGTATTAATAATGCCAAAGGTTAAAACCAACTCCAGCGCAAAGAAGCGATTTAAAGTAACCGGTACCGGTGAAATTACATTTCAGAAAGCTTACAAACGTCACATCCTGACAAAAAAATCTACAAAACGTAAACGTGCTTTGCGTAAGAAAGGTGTAGTAAGTGCAGCCAACAGGCCATTTGTTATGAGGCTTTTGAGACTGAAATAAGCCGAACAAAATTAATTAAACCAATAAAATTATCAACCGGGTTTTGGGTTTGAAAGTTAAATAGATAACCTGAAATTTTTAAAATATTAAATTATGCCACGTTCATCAAATGCAGTAGCATCAAGGGCAAGAAGAAAAAAAATTCTTAAAGCCGCAAAAGGTTATTACGGGAAAAGAAAGAATGTATATACCGTTGCAAAGAATGTAATGGAAAAAGGGATGACCTATAGTTATGTAGGTCGTAAACTTAAAAAACGCGAATACCGTACTTTGTGGATTGCTCGTATCAATGCAGCAGTGAGAGCTGAAGGGTTAACCTATAGTGAGTTTATTTTCAAACTTAATCAAAAAAATATTGACCTTAACAGGAAGATTCTTGCTGATATGGCAATGAACGAACCTGAAAGTTTTAAAAGCCTGGTAGCTTCAGTTAAATAAGTTTATAATAGCTTTTTATAGAACCGTCCCCAAACCGGGACGGTTTTTTTATGATACGAATTCATCATTCATTTACATTTGTAAAAAAAAGTTTTACCATTAATGAATAATACTTACACAGATTTAGTTCACCAGACTTTTAATTTTCCTCAGGAAGATTACAAACTTAAAGATGGATATCTCCAATACAACGATGTTGATGTAAAAGCATTGATTGATAAATATGGAACTCCTCTGAAGTTTACGTTTTTGCCAAAAATTGGGAGGCAGATCAATAAGGCAAAACAAATGTTTGCCAATGCGATCAAAAAGCATAAATATGAAGGGAAGTACAACTATTGCTATTGTACAAAAAGTTCGCATTTCGCTTTTGTCATTGAAGAGGCTTTGAAACATGACATCCATCTTGAAACCTCCTATGCTTACGATATTGAGATAATCCATAAACTGTACGAGGCAAAGAAAATTACTAAGGATACTTTTATTATTTGTAATGGATATAAGCAAAAAACTTATACCAGTAGAATTGCACGTCTGTTAAATACAGGGTTCAAAAATGTGATCCCAATTTTGGATAATAAAGATGAATTAAAAGCCTATCGAAAATCGGTTCGGGTGCCTTTTAACGTGGGCATAAGAGTGGCTGCGGAAGAAGAACCTTCCTTTCCTTTTTATACCTCACGCTTAGGCATACGCGCAAAAGATATTTTAGAATTTTATGTGGATGAAATTGAAGGCAATGAACATCGTTTTCAATTAAAAATGTTACACATTTTTTTGAATAAAGGAATAAAGGACGATGTGTATTATTGGAGTGAATTGAATAAAGTGATCAACCTCTATTGCCAGTTAAGAAAGATTTGTCCTGAGTTAGACTCGATTAATATTGGTGGCGGATTTCCGATCAAGCATTCTTTAGGATTTGATTATGACTACCAATTTATGATTAATGAAATTGTTAGAAACATTAAAGTAGCTTGTAAAAAAAGTAAGGTTCCCATGCCTAATATTTTCACAGAATTTGGGAGTTACACAGTAGGTGAAAGCATGGCGCATATCTATAGTGTGATTGGTGAAAAAATGCAAAATGACAGGGAGACATGGTACATGATTGATTCTTCATTTATCACTACGTTGCCCGACACATGGGGTATTGGGGAAAAATTCTTAATGCTTCCTGTGAATAAATGGGGTGAGGAATACCAGCGAGTAACGCTGGGTGGTATCACTTGCGATAGTCACGATTATTACGATTCCGAAGAGCATATTAACGAAGTGTTTTTGCCAAAAGTTGGCGAAGGAGAACCATTGTATGTTGGCTTCTTTCATACCGGAGCTTACCAGGATCAGATAAGTGGTTATGGTGGTATCAAGCACTGTATGATACCGTCTCCTAAATACATAATTATCGATTACGATAAAAATGGAAAACAAATTGATTGGTTATATGCTAAAGAACAAAGTGCTCAGAGCATGCTTAAAATATTAGGGTATAAGTAAGTTGAATTCCAAAAGTAAAAGCCTCCCGATTTTTTCAGGAGGCTTTTTAAATTCCTTAGAATTCTAAAACTCAATTCAGATTTGTTATCCAATCGCAATTTCTTTTGGAAGCACTTTTACTTCTTCTTTTTTAGGAAGTGTCAGCGTCAGTAAACCATCTTGATATTTCGCGTTGATGTCATCGGAATTAATCTTTTCATCCAAGGTAAATGACCTTTTAAAAGATTGAGTTACAAATTCTCTTTTGATAAATTGTTTACCTTCTTCCTTGGCTTCTTCTTTCTTTTCAAATGAAACGGAAAGAATATCCTTGTCCACGGTAATTTTAAAGTCTTCCTTTTTACGTCCGGGTACATTAAATTCTAATTCATAAGCATCCTTGTTTTCGCAGATATTTACTGCCGGAAAGTTCAGGTTCCCAGGAGTAGAAGGCATTTCGTTTAGGATCGTAGAAAGAAAATTGTCAAATGATTTAAATGTGGGTTGGTTAAATTTTAATGTTGTCATAATGGTTTATTTTTTAGTTTTATAATTTACTTTCCTTCGCTAGATCAAACTAAATACCATTAAAAATTACAAGCAATTTTGTTATAAATAAAAGACAGTTTGTCGGTAATTTTACATGTTAATGACAAAATTGCTGCTTTCGAACAAAAAAGTACGGCGTTTTAATCAATATCTGTTGTAAATTTGCAGACTAAAAATTTTACGATTATGTATCCAGCACAAATAGTAATTCCGATGAAGGAAGAATTAACCGAAAAAGGATTTTCGGATTTGGTAACCGATGAACAAGTAGAAGACGCTTTAAAACAGGATGGCACTACCTTAGTGGTCATTAATTCTGTATGCGGATGTTCTGCAGGTTCAGCTCGTCCGGGTGTTATCAATGCAGTTCAAAACAGCTCTAAAAAACCTGATTATTTAGTAACAAGTTTTGCGGGTTTTGATGAAGCAGCGGTAAGCAAAATACGTGAGCATCTATTACCTTATCCTCCGTCGTCTCCGTCCGTTGCATTATTTAAAGATGGTAAGTTGGTTCATTTCCTTGAGAGGCACCATATTGAAGGCAGCTCTGCTCAAATGATTTCAACAAATCTTGTTGCGGCGTTTGACGAATATTGTTAGTCATTAAAATTGATTTAAATAAAAACCTTCTATTTTTACGAAGGTTTTTGTTTTTTGTACCCCTGTAACTATAAATTAAATCAGCCTCCTTTTTAAATAATTGCCATGTATCCTAATTTGTATTATGCTCTCAATGATTGGTTTGGTTGGAAAATAAATGCCTTCAAGATATTTTACACTTTCGGAATTTTTGTGGCGTTGGCCTTTATTATATCAGCCTGGGTATTAACGATGGAATTGAGGAGAAAGGAAAAAGAGGGATTATTAAAACCCAGGGAGGAAACTATTACGACCGGTAGCCCCGCTACTTTTTTTGAATTATTTATAAATGGTTTAGTAGGTTTTATTTTTGGATATAAATTAATAGGAGCCTTTATCGCCAGTCGTCAACAGGGAGTTGATCTGCAGGAATATATATTTTCTTCAGAAGGAAGTATGATCGGTGGCCTTCTTATTGGAGGCGTTCTTGCATTTTTAAAATACCACGAGAAAAATAAACAAAAGCTTGCCAAACCTGAAAAGAGAGTGATTCGAATTTGGCCTCATGACAGGGTTGGTGATATTGTAATTTTCGCTTTGGTATTTGGAATTATAGGTGCAAAGTTGTTTGATAATTTTGAAAACTGGGATAGGTTTATAGAAAATCCGATCGGTAATTTGTTATCTCCAAGTGGCCTCACATTTTATGGAGGTCTTATCTGTGCAACGATTGCTATTCTTACTTATGCACGAAAAAAAGGAATCAATATACTTCACCTCACAGACGCTGCTGCGCCTGCTTTAATGATTGGATACGCCATAGGCAGAATGGGTTGCCAGGTAGCAGGGGATGGCGATTGGGGTATTTATAATAGTGCTTACGTAAGTGATTCCGTGGGCAAATCTGTGGTGGCAAAGCCCGGAGAATTTCAACAAAAGTTGCAACAACATTCTACTTATTTTTTAAATGGATCTGTGATTGATTCTGCGGGAGCATCCACTAGAGTTACTGACCGTATTTCTACAGCCCTCGAAACGGTACCGCACAGAAGTTTTAAAGGGCCGGATTTTTTGCCTGCCTGGATGTTTGCTTATACATATCCTCATAATGTAAACGAGGATGGTGTTCTGTTGGCGGACTGCGAAGGACGTTATTGCAGAGCATTGCCGCAGCCGGTTTTCCCAACTCCATTTTATGAAATTGTTGCGTGTAGTTTATTATTCTTGTTCCTATGGGCAATAAGAAAAAAGATCAAAGCTCCCGGCGTTATTTTTTCAATTTATCTTATTTTAAACGGCATCGAACGATTCCTGGTGGAAACAATTCGGGTAAATACCACCTATTCTATTTTTGGAATTCATCCTACTCAGGCAGAATTAATTTCTGCCGGCTTAGTCATCACCGGCATAATAGGAATACTTTATTTCAAAAGAAAATTTGAGAAGGATAAAAAGTATTTCGACTAAATGTTCTCTCCAGATTATTAGTTATTTATCCAGTTTGCAATCCGCGAAGTAGGTTTGCATTCGGTTGCGTTATAGCCTTCGCTCTACAAACTTTCCTCTTATCTCATTTCTAAAAAAGAGTTTGTCTTTGGCACTCTGAAATATTTTTCTTGCCCTGTAACTTTTAGTATCCCCTCTCCGTTTGAATAATATTCTTGCCAATCAAATTGAAATATTTACCATTCATGTATGGCTATGTACTATGCAAAACAGAGTACCTAGTTTCGTTCTGTAATATTTCAAACACAGTAATATAAAAAAGATGAAAAGACTAATAACTTCAACTGCTCTGCTGATCATGTTTTCAGTAACAATATTTGCCCAAACCCCTACTGGTGCTATTAAAGGGAAGATAATTGATGGCGGATCTCAGGCCATTATTGATGCGGCTACCGTATCACTTTTTCACCTTCAGGATTCATCCCTGGTTAAAATAAACTTAACAGACAAAGACGGTAATTTTATTTTCGAAAATGTAAACCCTGGAAAATATTATCTTTTGGCAACCTCTACGGGCCGCTTGAAAGTGTATTCTCCTGCGTTGGAAGTGACAAATAACCTGACGGTATCTGCGGGTATTTTACAATTAAAAGAGGATGTAAAAACGCTAAAAGAGGTTTCGGTTGCTGTTAAGAAACAGTTCATAGAGCGGAAGATTGATCGCACCGTTATCAATGTGGAATCATCCATTACTAGTGCAGGCTCAACTGCTTTGGAAGTGTTGGAAAAGGCTCCGGGTGTTACCGTAGATAAGGACGGAATAATTAGCCTGAAAGGAAAGCAGGGAGTAATCGTAATGATGGATGGAAGACCATCTTATTTATCGGGGCAACAATTAGCTAGCCTTCTCAAAGCTTTACCATCTTCCACAATTGACCAGATTGAAATCATGACCAATCCGTCTGCAAAATTTGATGCAGCAGGAAACTCAGGTGTTATAAATATTAAGACGAAGAAGAATAAAATGAAAGGATTCAATGGTAGTGTGAGTCTTGGCTACATCCAGGGAAAGTTTGCAAGAACAAACAATAGTTTAAATCTTAATTATCGCACCGGCAAAATAAATATTTTCGGCAACTACAGTTATTCATATTGGCACAGAAAAAATGAAACTTATATTATTCGCAATTTTAGAGACAACCAAACAAAATTAATCGAAACTATTTTTGATCAAAAAGGGATCAGTGAAAACAGAAGTACAGATCATGATGCAAAATTAGGTTTTGATTTTTACGCAACGAAGAAGACAACATTTGGTGCTGTGTTTACAGGTGATCTTAATCCGGGAGAGGACAATAGTACTAATAATTCGTTTTTAAAAAACGCCTATGGTGAAATTGATTCAATCGTAGTTTCGAAAAATGATGAGAAGAAAAAAAATAAAAATTTTGGGGTGAATCTGAATCTTTTACATTCTTTTGATTCCACCGGAAAACAATTTACAGTTGATCTCGATTACGTGGTTTATGATAACGGTTCAGATCAATTGTTGCAGAGTCTTTACTACATGCCTGATTTTACGACTAAAAAGCCATCTTCTTTTTTGAAGGGAGATCTTCCCTCTAAAGTGAATATTTATTCTGGAAAAACTGATTTTACATTTCCATTAAAAAATTCTGCCAAACTGGAAGCAGGATTAAAAAGCAGTTATGTTACAACAGATAATAATGCTCTCTACAAATTTAAAACCACCGGAGACTATGTAACTGATTATGGAAAAACAAATCATTTTATTTTCAAAGAAAATATAAATGCCGCTTATGCAAACTATAATAAAGAAATCGGTAAATGGGGTATGCAACTGGGTTTGAGAGCAGAGGATACCCATTCTAACGGACACCAACTTGGTAACGGTGTTAAGCCGGATTCTCTGTTCACAAAAGATTATTTTAATTTATTTCCTACGATGTTCATTAGTTATAAGGTGAACGATAATAATACTTTCTCAGCTAATTATGGAAGGCGAGTGGATAGGCCCCAGTATGAAGATTTGAATCCATTTTTTTATTTTCTGGATGAATATACCTACCAGGTGGGGAATACTTTATTGCAACCCCAGTTCACCAATAATTTTGAACTAATGCATATTTACAAAGGCTTTTTGAGTACTACTTTAAACTACAGCAAAACAAATGATGCATTTGCCGATGTAATAAAACAAATTACCAGCGAGCGAAAAACATTTGTGACAAAAGAAAATATAGCAACGAAAACTAACGTTGGAATAGCGGTGAGTGCAAATTTTCCAGTAGGTAAATTTTTAAATACCAACATATACACTAACGTTTCAAATACAAAGTACGATGGTGATATTGATGGAAGTAATTTAAGCCTGGGCAGTGCCACTTTTATGGGAAACATGAGCAATCAATTTAAATTTGAGAAAGGCTGGAGTGCTGAATTGAGTGGGTTTTACAGGTCAAAAGGTATAGAAGGTCAGATCATTATAAATCCAATGTGGAGAATGGATGCAGGTGTTCAAAAGCAAATTTTGAAAAAGAAAGGATCGTTGAAATTAAGTGTAAGGGATATTTTTAAAACACAAAATATGTCTGCGTATGTAAAGTATAATGACATTGATTTACGCATCAAAGACATTCGCGATTCAAGATCTGTTTCACTAACCTTCTCTTATAGATTTGGTAAACCAATAAAAAGTCCCCAAAGACAAACAGGCGGAGCTTCCGATGAGCAAAGCAGGGTAAAATAGGTTTTTGTTTTAGATGTTTTAGTCCGGTGGTAAAGTATTTCTATACATTACCACCGGTTTTTTTATTTACCGGAATCTTCAAATAAATATTTATTGAGCGGAAGGGTTTTGGGGTTATCAATATCTTTCATCACTCTGCCCCAGGCATTTTTTGTTTGTTCAAATGCATTAAAATGTTTTTGAACTTTTTTATGATAATGCGCCAACTCAGGAAGTATCCCTTCGAAATGATTGTTTTTAAAATAGCGGCAAAGCTTTGGAATCGTTAGTTCCAATTTTTCATGCGTGGTCTTTATTATTTCTTCATATTGCTCACGTTGCGTGATAAAGACCATTAAAGGCTTATACCGTATCCAGCCGATAGTTGCGTTTATAAACCTCTTTACGATTGCCGGAGAACTACTGTCAACGGCTTGTAATTCCACCGGAAGAATTCCATTTAAAATATTTTTGTAATTTAAAAATCCATCGTGAAAAGTGTAGCAAGGGACTTTCAGCACTTTCATTTTCGACAGCGTTGTACTCATAAAAGTATCCTCTCCTCGTGCTCCAGGTGGATTGTAAAATGGTGGAAGCGTATCAATATTTTTTAGATTAAAACATAGGTTTGCTCCGGAAATAAATTTCATTCCCGAGACTTCAGCGACTTCCTTTACCTGTGAATGATTAATGATCTCAGGATTGGCGTAAGTGACGCCTTTATTGTCGATAATGTTTTTTTTGACCACATCCCATGATACAATTTCATTGCTGATCGCTTCTATAAACATTCTAAAATCCTCTTCCGATACAATCTCATTAAACGTTATCGAAGGAATAGGAGAGATGTAGCCGCAATGATGTCCATGAGTAATATCTGCGTCACCACTGTATTTCAAATGAGTACCCACTACACTTTGACCCATCCAAATCAGGTTTCCAAATTCATTCTTCATTGTTGCCAAAGGATATTCATCGTCATCCAAAAAGATGAGCCGATCCATTTTGTTTTTCTTTGCAAAATAAACGACTGCATTTCTTTTTTTTGCATAGCCTTCTCCAAAAAGCAACTCCGATTCATGGTCGCTAACAATTCCAGAATCTTCTAAAATCTTTCTCTCTCTTTCAATTGCAGTTTTGCCATAAAAGTTAATTGAATACACCATGTCAGCAAGTGCCGGATCAACATTTTTGTAATCGCTTATTTCAGTTTTGGAATATTTAAGATCGTAAGCGACAAATAAGTGAAGCCTTATCTCTTTGTTTTCCAACAAGCCGTGTTCGATCCAATTGTTGATATACGAAGTGAGAACTTTTTGAAAATGTTTTCTACCGGTAACAAAACCGATTCCTACATCCAATGCCATAATTTATTTTTAGGTATGGGTTAAATTTACACATAAAATAAAACATGGGTTTTTTAGTCAGATAAAACAGAGTTAATTGGAATGATAAATAGGATAATTTTCTTTGTGTTTTTCTAAATTCATTACCGGTTTTGCACCTCATATATTTTAATTACTGAACCCTTCATTCTCCTCTTGATTTTTTATCTTTGTTACTCATATATATAAAATTGAACCGCCATGCCATCATTTGACCTCGTAAGCAAAGTTGACCTTCAAACCCTTGATAACGCTGTAAACATAACAGAAAAGGAAGTTAAGAACCGCTTTGATTTTAAAGGAAACCATGTGGTTATTGAACTAAATAAAAAGGACTTTAAAATAAACATGGAAGCCGACAGCGAAATGAAATTGTCGCAGATGGTTGATGTGCTTATTAGCAAAAGTTTAAAGCAAGGACTTGCGGCAGAGATATACGATTTAAAAAAAGAGCCGTTCCAAAGTGGAAAGATAGTTAAACAGGAAATTCCTGTTAGAAACGGAATAAGCCAGGAAGACGCTAAAAAGATTGTGAAATTAATCAAGGATGAGAATTTTAAAGTTCAGGCTGCAATAATGGATGATATTGTGAGAGTTACCGGTAAAAAAATTGATGATTTACAGGCAGTGATACAAGCTTCTAAAGGTTGGGATCTCGGGCTGGCATTGCAATTTGTAAACATGAAATAGACTTAGAATGACACCAAAATAGTTTAAATATCATTTTGAAATTATAGAATTTTAGCCTTACCTTCGCACCCTTAAAAAATGCATGAAGACTTAATGTAAGGCAGCCATGTTTAAAACAAATAATATGAAAAAAGAAATTCATCCAGGAAATTACAGATTTGTAGTTTTTCGCGATATGAGTAATGGTACCATGTTTTTGAGCCGCTCTACTGCTGCTTCAAAAGAAACTGTAAAATGGGAAGATGGTAATGAATACCCGGTTATAAAACTGGAGATTTCTAATACGTCTCATCCTTTTTACACAGGTAAAAATATGCTTGTGGATACTGCAGGTCGTATTGATAAATTTAAAAGACGTTACGAAAAGAAACAATAGTTTAAAAATTTTATTTTTGATTTTTTGTCCCCCTCCTTTGGGGGATTTTTATTTTACCACTTCTTTATAAATATGTAGATTAGCGCATGAAGATTTTGCTGGATGATATATCGCATCCTAACTCACTCTTTCCGTTTGGTGCTGTTCGTTCTGTGGCTCGCGCGCGAATCGGCATTCTGTCTATTTTTGAAAAATGGGATTTTTATTTTCCCGGCCAGGTAAGTATTGCTTCGGAAAAAACGATTGATGATAAAGAGTATAACTCACTTAAATTTCCGGTACATATCATTCCTTCTCATTCCTTTTTGCAACGCCTTGTAATTGGAGATGCTGATATCTCTACGGATAATAGTTGTCGGGATATCGAACACCCATGGCAATTTTTTGAGTTTAATGACTGGGCTATTCGCCAGGATTTTGAGATGATTACGACTGCAAGAGTTTCGCAAAAAATAAGTGGTACCAACCAGGTAATCGGGCTTGAAAATATATTTTTAGAAAGCGGTGCTAAAGTAAATTTCTCCATTCTCAACGCAGAAAATGGTCCCATTTATATTGGGAAAAATGCGGAGATTATGGAGGGCAGTTTAATACGTGGACCATTTGTCTTGGGTGAAGAAGCGATTGTGAAAATGGGTTCTAAAATTTATGGCGCCACCACCATCGGCCCTCATAGTGTTGCCGGCGGCGAAATTAAAAATTCTATCCTGATGGGATTTTCTAATAAAGCGCATGATGGATATTTGGGTGATTCTGTGATTGGAGAATGGTGCAACCTTGGTGCGGGAACAAATAATTCCAATTTAAAAAACAATGTGTCTCCCGTTAGGATTTGGAATAAACAAAATAATTGTTTTGAATATGCCGGGATAAAATGTGGGTTGCTGATGGGAGATTATAGTCGCAGTGCTATTAACACTGCATTCAATACAGGAACGATTGCCGGCGTATGTTGTAATATTTTTGGCAATGCTTTTCCGCCTAAATTTATTGATAATTTTTCCTGGGGAAACAAAAAATATCTTTTGGATAGGGCACTGGAAGATATTTCAAATTGGAAGAAACTAAAGTCCTGCGTATTATCAGAAGACGAAATTCGAACATTAAAAAAAATATATTAATTCTTGAAATTATGAGAAAACAAATTGCGGCTGCTAATTGGAAAATGAATCTGAACTTGCCTCAGGCAATTGAATTACTGGATGCCATGGCGAACAAAAACATGTCGCTCGCAGAGCACCAACTTGCAGTTGTGGGTGTTCCTTTTCCTTATTTAATCACTGCGGTTGAAAAATTAAAAAGCGCAAAATCTTTTTTTGTAGCTGCGCAAAA
>JBDSHT010000350.1:0-5115 GCA_039918315.1 Ginsengibacter sp.
TTACAGAATTGCTATGATATAACACAAGATGTTTTAAAAATTCTTTTCTACCAATTGTATCAATTTAAAATAGAGCTGGGAGGAATAATCTTAAAGCCAAACATGATAACTGCCGGTACAGAAAGTATTGATCAAAACAGTATTGATGAAGTCGCGGATGCTACCGCAAAATGTTTATTGGCATCAGTTCCAGCAGAAGTGCCTGCCATTGCTTTTTTATCCGGAGGTCAATCGCCTGAGGATGCCTCTGCGCATTTGAATGCGATACATACAAAATATAAAAACCAGCTACCGTGGATCGTTTCATTTTCTTTTGCAAGAGCTATCCAACAACCCGCGTTAGATATCTGGAGAGGAAAAGATGCCAATATAAATGAAGCGCAAAAATTGCTGTGCAAACGTGCGAAACTGGATGCTGCTGCGCGACGTGGCGAATACAACAAAAACATGGAAACGATAAAAGTGTAAAGAAAGAAATATAGAGATTAGTATGTTAGCAGGCAAACCTGATTTTATAAACCAGCTGCGGTCTGACGTGCTGCGTACCGACCGCTATTTCCGATCGAATTTGGGTGAGCAGTAGCGGTCGGCATCAAAGGTTAGACCGCGGACATAATGCGAATGATTACTTTTCTAAGATTTAAAAAGTTGTTATTTGGCGGACATAAGTAACGAGCAGTCACGGGTCGGGAGACCTGCGCCAGAAGGGTTATAAGAAAGTCACAATTGTAGTGTAATTAAAAACATAATCATTTAAATTTGCAACTAATTATGAATCAAGATAATCTGGAAGAAACCTACATTGAGCTAAATGAAGAATTAGAGAATTATTTCAGAAATACGATCATACCACAGTTATTTGTTGACGCTCAATTAAAATTAAGAAAATTTACTCCGCCTGCTATGAAGCAATATAATTTGTCTTCAAGCGACATTGGCAAATCGGTAACCGACTTAACAGAAAATTTTCGGTTCCCCAGTATTATTGAAAATATACAACAGGTAATAGATACCAACCAAAATCTTGAAAAGGAAATTCAAACAACAGATTTAAGGTGGTATCAAATGGATATTGTTCCCTACGTAACCCGCAAGGATAATAAAACAAACGGGGTGATTATCACTTTTGTTGAAATTACAATGCGCATAAGGGATTTGAAGGAGCAGGAAACGCTAATAGCAGATTATGAAACTTTACTGGATACCATTTCTCACGACATAAAAACTCCTCTTACCAGTTTAATATTAGCAATAGACGTGTTTAAGAATATGTCGCTCGAAGATGCTAAGAATTACGTTTCCTTTTTTGGGGTCATGGAAAATTCAGTCAGGAAAATGGAAAAGATCATCAGGGAATTAACTGAGACCAGGAAAGAAGATCATAAATATAAATCGGAGGTGGAATTACTCAATTTAGAACATATCTTGGAAGACGTGCGTCTCACGCTTGCTGATAATTTCAAAGAATCTGGGGCCGTTTTAAAAACCGAGGTAAATCAATCAGAAATTACATTTTCCAGGAGAAAGCTACGAAGTGTTATTTACAACCTTGTAAACAACGCTATCAAATTCAAATCTCCTGATGTCAATCCGGTAATTCATATTAAATCTGAGCTTCTAAATGATTACATGGTCATTTCTGTAAGAGACAATGGGATTGGAATTGATCAGGCACAACATAGCAAGGTATTTTCCAAATATGCAAGATTGGATAACCATAAAGAAGGCTCCGGCATAGGATTACACCTGGTAAAGGAAATAGTTCAAAAATCAGGTGGTAAAATTGAACTGGAAAGTGAGCTGGGCAAGGGTTCTACCTTTAAAGTATTTCTTAAGATTTCCCAGGAATAATGTGTAATCAGCTATGTAGCTGACCGAAGAGTAAAAGAGAGACCTACGCCAGAAGGTGAAAAGATGGCGGCAAAAACTCAAGTTGAGTTAAATTTTTTAATACATTCTTTTTAGGCGCCTGAGATTTAAAATCCAGGTAGAAGGAACGGAACCATTCCCGTTAAGTATAACCAACAATATCAGGTATGCAATATTGTCAATGAGGAAAAAATATTCCATAAAAAAATCATGAGTACAAAAAATGATTTTGAAGAAAATACCTCCGCACAAGGGGAACTTTATTATCGTTTAATAACTCTTTGGGTAATTAGCGAGGCAGTAGCGGGCGGAATTATCCATGGATTGCATCTCCCATTTTCGGGAATGTTTCTATCAGGCTTCGCTGTACTTTGCATTTGCCTGATCGGGTATTATCAGGGTGATAAAAAAAAGGATACAGCATCATCCGGAAACCCAAAGCCAATAACGAAAGGTGCTATTTTAAAAGCAACGATTATCGTGTGTATCTTTAAAATGATGCTAAGTCCGAATACTCCTCCTTCGGCCTATTTTGCTGTCTTCTTCCAGGGATTAGTGGGGCAGATTTTATTTAGCAGTTTAAAAAATTTCAGGCTCTCTTGTATTATATTAGGGTTCTTAGCTTTAATAGAATCTGCTGTGCAAAGAATCATTGTTTTGATTCTGTTATATGGTGCCGGTTTTTGGAATGCTGTAAATGAATTTATAACAAAGCTGACCCATGCAAAAGTAATCACCAACTATTCACTGATGCTGGCAATTGCATACATTTCCATTCATGGAATTTTCGGTATTTTAATTGGTATATGGGCTTACAGATTAGTTCGTAAATCGCAATCATGGAAAAACATGCAACCTGAACTTATAATCGCTGATTTAGATCCTGGCACACAACTTAAAACCCATTCATCTTTAAGCAAAAAAAGAAAAATAGCAAGAGGTGTTTTCATTTTTATATGGATACTTCTGTTGTTGCTTTTCTTTCAATCAAATTTTAAAATTGGCAGGCCTATTCTTCCTTCCTCTAAAGCATTACAAATACTTTTGCGATCCATACTTATTTTCTTAACGTGGTATTTTCTGGCCAGCCCTTTGATTACCGGTTTAATAAAGAAAAAATTACAAAATCAAAAGGAAAAATCCAAAAACGAGATAAGCCGTATCTTGCTATTACTTCCTTCAACAGAAAATATTTTTCGGAAAAGCTGGAATCTTTCCAACTCCAAAGTTGGTTTGAAACGACTTGCATTTTTTTGGAAAATTGTGCTGATGAATATATTGAGGGACGGTTAAGGGTTGTTCTTTTAAAATACCTATTTTTCTTTTTGATTAGTGATAACCTTTCTCTCGTTTTAAATTAATATTTTTCTTTTCGAACAAATGTTACCGGATAATTATCGCAATGAAATTATAAATTATGATCCCCCGTTTTACTCCTGCTGAAAAAGCAATGCATTATCCTGAAGACAGGAGTTTTTTCGTAAGGCTAAAACCATACATGCTTTTTATAATAGGAATGGTTCTGATTGGATCTATTCTAATAGCATGGATACAATATTTATTTTTCGGATTACCGCCTGATCCTTCCGTATCCTTTTCTTCCATTGCATCTGCCGGAGAGCCTTCTGGTTTCCCAATGTGGATTAATATAAGTCATTGGGTGAATTTCTTTTTCCTGGTTTTAATTATAAGAAGCGGGCTTTCTATTTTGGTAGATCATCCAAGATTGTACTGGAATGACGGATGCGGCCCCGATACCCAATGGATTAGGTTTACACCGAAAAAAATTCCATTAGACAAAGTCTGGACAGCAAAGCAGGATTCGCGCTATATCAGCCCAGTAATGGGTTTGCCGGGCTATCGCCATACCGTGGGCATAGCAAGATCGTGGCATTTTCTTACGATCCCTTTTTTTATTCTAAATGGAGTTATTTTTATTTTCCTTTTACTTTATACCAATCAATGGAAACGTTTGGTGCCTACTTCCTTGCAGATAATCCCTGATAGCTGGAGTGTATTTGTACATTATGCTACTTTTAATATGCCGGTTGAGCCCAACGGATTTTATCATTTTAATGCCTTGCAGCAACTTGCTTATTTCGCCGTGATATTTGTAATGGCACCTTTAGCCATGTTAACCGGGCTTGCCATGTCGCCGGCTATTGACAGCCGTTTTCCATGGTATCCCAAATTATTTTTCAATCGCCAGACGGCACGCTCTTTCCATTTCCTGATCATGTTTGCTTACGTGATTTTCATCATTGTTCATGTGGCACTTGTAGCCTTAACCGGACTCAGTAAAAACATGAATCATATCATAATCAATAAACCCAATGATACTTCTTCAATCGGATTGTGGATAGGAATTGCCATCATTGTATTCGTAATAGCGTTTAATATGCTGGCTCACTGGATATCGTGGCGAAAACCAAGAGCACTCCAATTTCTGGAGAACAAAATAAATGTATCGCTATGGCGTAAAACTATTGATAAATTCAAACCGAGAAAATATTACACCAAAAAAGACATCTCTCCCTATTTCTGGGCCAACGGAAAAATGCCTGATACCAGTGAATGGAAAGATATGGCAGCCAACGATTTTAAAGATTATAAACTTAAAATAAGTGGCCTGGTGGAGAACCCTGTTGAACTTTCATTAGATGATTTAAAAGAATTTGAAAAAGAAGAAAGTATTAATATGCATAGCTGCATACAGGGATGGACAGGAATTGCGGAATGGGGAGGTGTGCCCATTAGCGAAATTATAAACCTGGTAAAACCTAAGCCTGAAGCAACTACAGTAGTATTTTATTCGTTTGGCGAAGGTTTATATGGTGGCATTTATTATGATACTGAATCAATGGATAACTGCCTGAAACCTAAATCCATGTTAGCTTGGGAAATGAATTATAAACCATTACCATTAGAGCACGGAGCTCCGCTCAGATTGCGTATTGAAAATCAATTGGGCTATAAAATGGTTAAGTGGATCAACGCTATTGAATTTGTTGAAACGCATAAAACTATTGGAAAAGGATTTGGTGGCAAAAATGAAGATGATGAATATTTCGGTTTACTGGCAAATACTTAAATGCTTTCATAACTATCAGCGTTATAATATTGACGAGCTATATACTTTACGATGTCGCAGCATGTCGGGTTTGAATGATTCAGCCCGTAAATGTTCATCTTCAAAAGAATTTCCTCTTATTCAAATAGATCACAATTATGACCATGTAATGATAA
>JBDSHT010000351.1:0-9680 GCA_039918315.1 Ginsengibacter sp.
AGGTTCATTGGGATTTGCATAAACTGAACAGTAGCCCCGCCCTGCAAATACAAAACTTCATGGTCATCATCCAACTGCATTAATTCTTTGGCCAACGATCTTGCTTCTTCAATAACGTTTTCAAAAAGTGGAGTACGATGACCGATTTCTAAAATAGAAAGTCCACTGTTGTTAAAATTTATAATTGCTTTAGAAGCCTCTTCTAAAACAATTGGAGGTAATACTGAAGGCCCTGCATTAAAATTGTAAATCATTTTCTATATAATTTTTTGAGTATTTTTCTTATTTAAATAATCACTGATCTTCTTCCCTTCCTTTTACTTTACTGGTTTTCCACGATTCATTTAATTGATCAAATTCCTTTTCATCATTTTCAGTAAACTTAGCAGAGGTTAAGTCTTTTAAATTGGGTTGCCCTGCATTTATCCAGGCGGTGTACCAAAATGAAGCCACTGCAAAAATAGATTGCCGCATTCTTCGTTCAATCATTCCATTCAATTTTTTATTGTATGCAATGGAGTAGCCGGAAGAATATTGTTTAATAATTACATTGTTTCTTTTTTCAAAAGCATACTTTGTTTCCCCCGGAAAATTTTTTGACAACTCCTTTTCAAAACGTAGTACTGAATCCGCTTCCAAAGCACTTTCCAGAACTCTATCCCAAATAAATTGACCGGGATTATTTATATATTGGGCCTTGCCAATGAAGAAATCAAACTCTTTGTCAGCCAGCAGTTCAGGGATTCGGCTTTCCCAAAAACCATGAATTCCATTTTGCCCGGTTAACTGTCCGTTATGATTGCTGCTTGCATGTAAAGGCACGTGTGCATCAGCAATATAGTGACCCAGTTCTGTACTGTTTTTCATGATGGCTGAAAAATTCTTTTCTTTAAATGCCTTGGTGAGCCGGCCCAGCATAACCTGTACATGCCACGGAACAATACCGTTTTCATTGAGTTTTATTTCTCCATACTTACTCACTGCATCATTCCATTTATGAGGCAAATCCGGGTAAGGATATTTTCCATAATTATCAATATCAATAAAGTGACGCGACCCTTCCGGTGTTATGGCATATCTTCTTTTATCAGGATCCACAGCATGCTCACTTATAAATTCTATGTTGGGTTTAAATAAAATCAACATTTCCGGAGGCAATAAAAAGACAGAATAAAAATTAATTTTTTTGTGGCCATAGAATCCCCAGCAAAAACATTTTGTGGAGATTGCAAATAAAATCGTGATCAAAAAAATCTTTTTCAATCTGTAACTATTTTAGATGGCGGGAACTTCAAGTAATTCATCGTGATCCTCAGAAGAGGTTTGCGTAACACCTCCGCTTACCGCAAATTTCATAGCCTGCGATGCACTGATACCGGGCAGAAGCTTCACTCTCGCAACGGGCACGATATATACATTTCCGGCAACAGAATAAGCCATGGGCAAATACACTGCAACATAATTTTCCATTCCAAAACTTCCCATGTCTTCCTGTGTGATAAAACCTACTCTCCATACATCGTTATCATCTACATTAGCCAATACATTCTTAGTAAACTTCTTTTTATTTCCTGCAAAGGCTTCAAAAAAATCTCTGATGAATGAGTAGAATAGTTTTACCCCCGGCGTTTTCTCCAACCATTTATCTAAAACGGATAAAATTCTTCCCATCACAAAAAAGGAACTGAGATAACCGGTAAGAATTATAAAGCCGATGATTATAATAAAGCCAAGGCCCGGAATATTGATCGCCGGTCTGAGGATGCTGTCTATTTTATCAAAAACAGCATAAATAAAATAAACCGTAATGGAAACCGGCCCTAAAATTAATAATCCTTGTAAGAAATATTGTATGGCTCTTTGGTATTGTGCGCGAGACTTCATGGCAAATAAATTAAGATTCAAAGATATGGTATGTTAAAATTTTCATGTTTCAAATGTTTAGAATAGTGTATTACTAAAAGAGAGCCCAATACCAGCAAGCATTTTAAAACAATTGAAGAATGCCTTTTTAGAACGAAGTCACTTTTTTTTCAAAAAAACTTAATGGAAACTTTGGTAACGTGAAAAGTTTCTCTAGTTTTGCAGCCCAATGGAAATTAAAGACAGAATAAAACAGAAAGCGGATGAACTATACCGGCGGTACGGAGTAAAATCTGTGACCATGGACGAGATTGCTTCTCAATTAGGCGTGTCCAAAAAAACCATTTATCATTCTTTTTCTGATAAAAATGAACTGGTGGATGCTGTTGTTGCCGACATGATCACGTATAACAGGCAATGTTGTAAGAGCAGCAGAACCAACGCCAAAGATGCAGTAGAAGAAATTTTCTTAGGCACAGAAACTTTGTACGAAATAATGTCGAACATGAATCCTTCTTTTTTGTTTGACATAGAAAGAGGGCATCCTTCAGTGTATAAAAAATTTACCGCTTTCAAATATGAATTCCTTTTGAGAATCATTGCAGAGAACATTGAGCGAGGTAAAAAAGAGGGATTTTATAGAGAGGATATTAACGTAAGCCTTATATCAAAAATCCGCATAGAGACTTTGTTATTGCCTTTTAATGAAGAACTGTTTCCAAGAAACCAATATTCTTTTGTAAAAATTCAACAGGAAATATTGGAATTCTTTTTATTTGGAATGGTGAATCCAGTGGGCTATAAATTGATTTTAAAATACCAAAAAGAGTACTCGAAAAAACAACAACAATGAAAACAAATTCAGTTTTAAGAATTTTTCTAACGTCGATGATTGCGGCTTCCTGCTTTACTGCTATGGCGCAGCAAAATAAGACGGATAAAGAGATTCATTCTTTATCTGCAAAAGAAGCCGTGGACTACGCATTGAAAAATTCTGTCCAGGTAAAAAATGCTTTGTTAGATATACAAACGCAAGAGCAAACCAACAGAGAAATTACAGCTTCTGCGTTGCCGCAAATAAGCGCTTCAGGAAGTCTGACCTTTAATCCTAAGGTAGGCGTACAAACGTTTCCCAACTTTATAGCCATGGGAACTTATGGAGTGTTGCTGGATAACAATGTAAAAGATGGCAGCGGAAATCCGATAAAGGCACCTTCTGATTATGGTTTAATAAGCGCAGGATTTGGCTCAAAATATTCTGCAAATGCGGGTGTTGATTTAAACCAAATCTTATTTGATGGGCAGGTATTTGTTGGGTTACAGGCAAGGAAAGCAGCGATTAGGAATGCTACGCTGACTGCCGATATTACCAAAGAGCAGATCAAAGCAAATGTTTATAAAATCTATTATCAACTGGCCGTTGGCAAAAGGCAAATAGGAACACTGGATGCAAATATTGCTAATTATGAAAAGTTGCTAAAAGATACCCGTATCATTTATCAAAATGGTTTTGCGGAGAAACTGGATGTTGATAAAGTTCAGGTGCAAATGATCAATCTGCAAACTCAAAAATTAAAAGCACAGAACCAAATAGATGCAGGTTTGGAAGGATTAAAATTTCTTTTAAACATGCCCATACAGGATCAACTCGTTTTAACGGATACGCTTTCTGATGAAGAATTAAAATCGAATATTATCTCTGAAGAATATCGTTATGAAGACAGAAAAGAATTCCGACAATTGGAAACGATGATTGATCTTGGAAAATTAAATGTGAAAAGGTATCGTTTCACCAAACTGCCTACTGCTACGCTTTCAGGCAATTACAGTGAGAGTGCCCAGCGGCAGAAATTTGATTTCTTTCAAGGTCCATATTTTACTTCTTCGTTTATAGCACTTCGCATTTTAGTTCCCATTTTTGATGGTGGAGCAAAAAATGCAAGGATCGCGAAAGCGAAAATAGACCTCATGAAAATGGATAATAGTTTACAACAATTGAAATCATCAGTTGACAATGATGTAATACAATCGAGGATACAAATGAAGTCTGCCTTGTCCACGATGGATGCACAGAAAAGAAATATTGAACTGGCCCAAAGTGTGTATCAATCTACCAAATTAAAATACGAACAAGGGTTAGGAAGTAACCAGGAAATTTCTACTGCACAGGCAGACCTGGTAACGGCTCAAAATAATTATTACAGTTCGATCTACGATGCCATTATTTCAAAAATAGATTACCTAAAAGCGGCAGGAAAATTATAAGAAAAAAAATTAAGTACCATTTAATCAATAACAAAATGAAAAGAATACTTTATGCAGGTTTAATTTTAATGATCGTCTCGGTCATTTCTTCTTGCGGAAATACAGGTAAAAAACAAAAGGACGGCGCACTCGGTGACAAGAAAGTGGAGCTGCAAAAATTAAAAGAAAAAGTCTCAACACTAGAAAAGGAAATCGCTGCTCTAGACACGAGTGCTGGCATCCAACAAAAAGCCAAGTTAGTGTCGATAGCCACTATCAGCAAAGAAGATTTTAAACATTATCTTGATTTACAAGGCAAGGTAGATGCTAAAAATATTTCTTACATAACCCCCAGTGGTCAACCCGGACAAATAAAAGCCATTTATGTAAAAGAGGGCGACAATGTTCACAAAGGGCAACTGATTTTAAAGTTGGATAACGCTGTCGCTTTGCAAAATGTAAATGCGGTTCGCCAGCAAATGAATAGTGTAAAAGCACAGTTAGATTTGGCCAAATCTGTTTATAGTCGTCAGAAAAATCTTTGGGATCAAAACATTGGAACCGAAGTACAATTGTTGCAGGCAAAAACAAATGTGGAAACTCTTGAAGGGCAATTGAAAGCCATCCAGGCAAATGTAAATGTTACGCAGGGGCAAGCCAATCAGAGCAATGTTTACAGCAATGTAAATGGAACAATTGACGAAGTTACCGCCCATGTCGGTGAAACTTTTAACGGTAATCCATTGGCAGGAGGCTACATAAAAGTTGTCAATAAATCAGACTTAAAAATTACTGTGGTAGTTCCTGAAAACTATGCTGGCAAAGTATCTAAAGGAACACCGGTTGTTGTAGAAATCCCGGATCTTAATAAATCATTTAACGCCACTATTGCATTTATAAGCCAGTCAATCGGTGCTACTACGCGCGGATTCACTGTAGAGATAAAAGTCCCCTCTGATCTTAATTTACGGGCCAACCAAATTGCCAAGGTTAAGATTTTGGATTACTCAGCGCCTAACTCTATTACGGTTCCTCTCAACACTTTGCAGACTGATGAAAATGGAAAATTTGTTTTGATGGCTGTTAAAGAAGGAGACAAAATGGTTGCTCGCAAAAGAAAGGTAACTATTGGAGAATTATATGGTGACGAGATCGAAATTAAACAGGGAGTTCAGGAAGGAGATGTAGTAATAACTGAAGGGTTCCAGGCATTATTTGATGGCCAGTTAATTACTACTAACGGAAACCTATAGACGATAAAATATTGAAAAAGCTTTAATAAGCATAATAAAATAATTATGAGTTCATTTGAAAAATTTGACGAAAAATATAAGGAGTTCAAACCCACAAGCTGGTCTATAAAAAATCGAACTTCTATTTATCTCATGATACTTTTTGTATCAGCAATAGGTGTTTTTCAATTTGTTACTTTACCCAAGGAGCAGTTTCCTGACATTGTAATACCGACGATTTTTGTACAAACCATTAACGTAGGTAATTCACCCAAGGATATAGAAAACTTAATAACGCAGCCCATTGAAAAACAAATAAAGGGAATTACCGGTGCTAAAGTTAATAAGGTTACCAGTTCCTCTCTTCAGGATTTTTCTGCGATCACTGTTGAGTTTGGGACCAATGTGCAGGTGGAAGTAGCCTTGCAAAAAGTAAAAGACGCGGTGGATAAGGCAAGAAAAGATTTACCCACAGAACTGACACAGGAACCCAATGTGCAGGAAATTAGTTTTAGTGAATTTCCTATCATGTTTGTAAACCTGAGTGGCGATTATGATATGATGCGTTTGAAAGGATTTGCAGATGATGTACAAGATAAATTGGAAGAGCTTACAGAAATTACCCGCGTGGACATTGTAGGAGCACCGGAAAGGGAGTTCCAGATCAATGTTGATAATTATAAAATGCAGGGTGCGGGTGTCACCTTTGACGATATAGCCGGAGCTGTGCAAAGAGAAAACCTGGATATATCAGGAGGCTTGTTGGAAGTTGGAAATATGAAACGGACGCTCCAGGTAAAAGGACAGTTCAAAGATGTGTATGACCTTCAGAAAATTATTGTTCGCAATACTTCCGGGGCTCCTATCTATTTAAAAGATATTGCTGAAATAAAAGACACCGTAAAGACGAGTGAAAGTTATGCACGGCTGGACGGAAAAAATGTGGTAACGCTTAACATCATTAAAAGAGCTGGAGAAAATTTAATTAAAACCTCAGATGATGTAAAAGCCGAAGTAAAAAAGATGCAGGGCAATATTTTACCAGCAGATTTAGACGTTGTAATAACAGGTGATCAAAGTCTTAAGACACGTTCGTCCTTCAATGAGCTTGTGAATTCAATTGTAATTGGTTTTGTTTTGGTGCTTTTGATCCTGATGTTTTTCATGGGAGTTACCAATGCATTCTTTGTCGCGTTGAGTGTGCCGTTGAGCATGTTTGTTGCATTTCTCTTTTTGCCTGCGGCAGAATTAATAACGGGATCTGATGTTACTCTAAACTTCATCGTGCTCTTCGCATTGTTATTCGGTCTCGGTATTATTGTGGATGATGCGATCGTGGTCATTGAAAACACACATCGGATCTTTGTTGACAATAAAGGAAAAATTTCTGCGATTGAGTCCGCGAAGATGGCGGCTGGTGAAATATTCATACCTGTTTTAGCGGGTACTCTTACCACGCTTGCACCTTTTTTCCCATTGCTTTTTTGGCCGGGTATTATTGGTAAATTCATGATATACTTGCCGACGATGCTCATCTTTACGCTCACCGCTTCGCTTGTGGTTGCGTTTATAATGAACCCTGTTTTTGCAGTTGACTTTATGAACCATCCGGAACACGGAGCCAAAAAGAAATCGGCGATATTCAAAAGCAAAGCCTTTTTAATTCCGTTGGTCGCAGGTATTTTGTTGGATTTGTTTCACCTGACTTTCTTTGGAAATTTATTGATCTTCTTTGCAATCGTAGTTGTATTAAACAAGTATGTTTTCGACAGTCTCATTCACAAATTTCAAAATAAAGTGTTGCCTGCCATCATGAATAATTATGAAAAATTATTAAGATGGGCAGTGGCAGGCTGGAGGCCGGTTTGGTTGTTAGTCGGCACTTTCGGTTTATTAATCGTTTCGGTAATATTTTTCGCGTTGCGAAATGTACCTGTTGTATTCTTTCCTAACAGCGATCCCAACTTTGTGTATGTGTATTTAAAAATGCCTGTTGGTACTGATGTAGAATATACCGATTCCCTCACCAGGGTTTTGGAAACTAAAGTGACTAAAGCACTGGATTTACCAGACGGAAAACCGAACCCTATTGTTGAAAGTATTATTTCAAACGTGGCAATCGGAGCCGCCGATCCTAACAGTGGAGACAGAAGTACGCAACCTAATCTTGGTCGCGTGCAGGTTTCGTTTGTTGAGTTCCAACACAGAAACGGAGTTTCTTCTGCACCTTATCTTGATTCAATTCGAAGTGCGGTAAAGGGAATTCCGGGTGCGCAGATAACCGTGACGAAAGAACAAAATGGACCGCCTACAGAATCGCCTATCAACATAGAGGTTGCCAGTGAAGACTTTGAAAAGCTTACCAGTACTGCTACACACCTTAAGCATTATCTTGACAGTCTTCAAATTCCAGGAGTAGAAGAATTAAAGTTGGATGTGGATTTAACCAACCCGGAGATAACGCTTAAAGTAAATCGTGAGCGTGCGTTAATTGAAGGAGTCTCAACTGCTCAGATTGGTATGCAAATTAGAACCGCTTTGTTTGGACAAGAGGTTTCAAAAATAAAAGATGGAGAAGATGAATATAAAATTCAATTGCGTAACAAGGAAACTCAGAGAAAGAGTTTGTCAGAACTGTTGAATATGAAACTGGTATTCCGCGACATGGCAAGCGGAGGGCAGGTAAAACAAATTCCAATCAGTTCGTTGGTGGATGTGGATTTCACGAGCACTTACGGAAGTATAAAGCGGAAGAATTTAAAAAGAGTAATCACTATTTTTTCGAATGTACTTACTGATTATACGCCGACGGATGTGAACGCTAAACTGTTAACCGCCATAAAAGATTTTAATAACCAGGATCCGGGTGTTACCATCACTCAAACAGGAGAAGGAGAACAGCAGGCAGAGACCGGCGCATTCCTCGGAAAAGCTTTACTGATCGCACTTATGTTCATCCTATTCATCCTGGTGCTTCAATTTAATTCAATAAGTAAATCGGTAATTATTTTAACAGAAATACTGTTTAGTATTATCGGAGTGTTATTGGGTTTTGCTATCACGGGCATGGGTATATCAGTAGTGATGACAGGTATTGGAATTGTAGGTCTTGCAGGTATTGTTGTAAAAAATGCGATCCTTGTAATTGACTTTGCGGACGAATTAAGAGCACGTGGCATGAAGACAAAAGAAGCGGTGATACAGGCAGGAAAGATCCGGATCATTCCCGTATTGCTCACGGCTCTTGCAGCAATATTTGCTTTGATTCCATTAGGCATCGGGTTTAATATCAATTTCATCACGATGTTCTCAGACCTAAATCCGCAAATATTCTTCGGTGGAGATAGTGCCTCATTCTGGAAGCCTTTGGCCTGGACAATTATTTTCGGTTTGGCTTTTGCATTCTTTATGACATTGATTATGGTACCAAGTATGTACCTGATTGCTGAAAGATTGAGACGCCCGATGCGCAGGCAGTTTGGTGGCAAATGGATTTCAATCCTTGGTATTCCGCCATTCACACTTCTGTTTATTCCTTTAATGTTTGTTACCATGTTTATTCATAGGTACCAGGTTGCCAGGAGGAAAAGGAAATTAGGAAATGAGGTTGGAGAACGGTGGACGGGTAGTTGGTTTTAAAAAAATATTTTGGTTTAAGTGTAATACAACCTGCATGAGCGTTTCTCATGCAGGTTCTTTTTATAAAAAGATTTTGCGATTCATAATAAAATATAATTAGAATCGTTTCTTATTCATTGCAAACATCCTAAATCCTAACCTATGATTGTAAAAGAAATCGTATGCGAAATACTGATTGCCATCCATGTAATAATGTTCATTCAATCCCGGATGCTGAAGAAGCAAAACTTTAATTAACCGCTTTTGTATTTTCATAAGAATTGGTTTTAAGGCATCTCACTAAAAAATAAGTGGATGTCTTTTTTTATTTTAAGTTTTGTTTATCTCACAATTTTTCTTCTGAATAATTTTTATTAGAATATGATGAAACTCATATCGATGAATGAGCATAATTATATTGTCATTAAAATATTTACAAGAAATTTGAACCGATTTTGAAATTAATTAGAGTTCCTTCCTGTCTGTTTGGCGAGCTTATTTAAATTACCTCTAAAACCTCGATCGCCAAAAACAGGAAGGCTTTTTAAAATAAGGAATCGATTACTCTAATTATTGTTTACCCGATTTGAGCTTTATGGCAAATACATTTTCAAAAAAAGAGATGAACAGAATAATGCCATTCTTTTGAACGTCAACTATTCATTCCCTTTTTACCTTAACTCATACTTACTTCTCTTCCGAACTTATGACGAAAATCATTTT
>JBDSHT010000352.1:0-9974 GCA_039918315.1 Ginsengibacter sp.
CCCTGGATAAATTCTAATCCTGATAACATCAGTTTTGGAATTGATTTTATAGACCTTAATTTTTCTCCGTTAAATGCTGAATCCAAATATATCGGTGCAAAGATGGCAACTCTGTAAACTTTTAAAGAAGAGGTAACTGTGTCTTGTGCTCTTGCATTTTGTGAAATGGTCACTAGAGAAAAAGACAACAGGAACAAAAAAATATTCTTCATATAGGTCATTAGGCGTAGTGAAATCAACTTTTGAATCATCCAATTATTTTTATCGATTGCTGGTATTTTTTTAATTTATTCTTTATAATCAAATTTCAATTAACAGGTGAATTTCATAAGCCATTTCTACTCCCACTCAATGGTAGCAGGCGGTTTACTACTAATATCATATACAACCCGGTTGATTCCTTTTACATTATTTATAATTTGGTTAGAAACATAGGCCAAGAAATCATAAGGCAAATGTGCCCAATCCGCAGTCATTCCATCCACAGAAGTTACGGCCCTAAGAGCCACCGTGAATTCATAAGTTCTTTCATCACCCATTACACCTACACTTTTTACCGGCAGTAAGATGGCACCCGCCTGCCAAACGGTTGCATACAGATCGTGCTGCTTCAAAGCATCAATGTAAATCGCATCTGCCTTTTGCAATAATTGTACCTTTTCTTCATTTATCTCTCCTAAAATTCTGATGGCTAATCCGGGTCCGGGAAAAGGATGCCTGTTTAATAAAGCAGCAGGAAGTCCTAATTCGGTTCCTACTCTTCTAACCTCATCTTTGAATAAGGCCCTCAATGGCTCTACCAGCTTTAGTTTCATAAAATCTGGTAAGCCGCCGACATTGTGATGTGACTTAATCATAACTGACGGTCCGTGCACAGAAACCGATTCAATTACATCTGGATAAATAGTTCCTTGTGCTAAAAATTCTATGTCCTCAATTGCGTGAGCTTCCTGATCAAAAATGTCTATAAAGCCTTTTCCAATTATTTTTCTTTTTTCTTCAGGATCACTTTTACCGGCTAGCGCAGAATAAAAATGTTGTTTAGCATCTACTCCTTTTATATTGAGCCCAATGCTTTTGCAGGATGCAATTACCTGTTCAAATTCGTCTTTGCGCAGCACACCATTATCCACAAATATTCCATACAAATTTTTGCCAATTGCCTTATGAATAAGGGTTGCAGCCACCGTAGAATCTACACCGCCACTCAGCGCCATGATCACTTTCTTATCGCCGATTTGTTCTTTCAATGCTGCGATCGTAGCGGTCACAAAATGTGCCGGAGTCCAATCCTGTGCGCAATTACAAATTTTAGTTAAGAAATTTTTAATTACTTTTTTGCCTTCGGCAGAATGATACACTTCCGGATGAAATTGCAAACCATAAAGCCCGTTAATTTCATTATCGTTGCAGAATGCAGCTATCGGAATATTGTGAGTAGTGGCAGTAACTGAGAATCCCTCCGGAAGTCGCGCAATGGTATCGCTATGGCTCATCCACACATCAGAATCGTTTTTCACATCATCTAATAATGCATCAGAAAGTGTGATCTGTAATTTGGATCTTCCGTATTCTCTTTTATCACTTTTCTCGACGGAACCACCATACAATTTTGCCATCAATTGCGCACCATAACAGATGCCAAGTACGGGAACCTTCGAGGCAATCGCATTGATATCAACAACTGGCGCTCCGGCTTCGTTTACTGAGTAGGGAGAACCCGAAAGTATGACTCCTTTTAATCCATCTGTATAAACAATTTCTTTATTGAATGGAATGATTTCACAATACACATTGGCCTCACGAACGGCACGCCCAATCAGTTGTGTGTATTGTGATCCAAAGTCGAGTATTAAAATTTTTTCTGTCATTTGGTTGCGAAGGTAAAAAGTTTATTGAAGTTTGTATCTTGCAATTCTCTTACTAATAAAAATATTTCGATTATGAGAAATTCACTTCTTTTTTTATTTACAGCCATTATTTTTATTTCTTGTGATTCTATCTCAGGAAAGGGGAACATTAAAAAAGAGAACAGGCAAGTAAGCGAATTTGAAGCCATCAAGAATTCAGGTTCCATCGATTTAAAAATAAGGATTGGCGATACTTATAAGGTTGAGGTAGAGGATTACGAAAATCTATTGCAACATATAGTTACCGAAGTTGACAATGGGGTTCTGGAAATTCATTTTGAAAATGGACTTTCTGTTATGAACACAAAAACAACGGTATTTGTAACAGTTCCTTCTCTAAAGAAACTTAGTAGCACTGGATCTTCCGATACCGAAATCAGCGGGGTTTTAACGAGCACTTCAGCGTTGGAATTTTCAGTAACGGGTTCAGCTACTATCAAAGGAGAAGTAGATGCTCCTTCGGTGAAAGTGAACATTACCGGCTCAGGGGAAATGAATTTAAGAGGGAAGACACAAAATATGGAATGTAAAATATCCGGAAGCGGGGATTTTAATGGCCGTGATTTAAAAAGTGAAAACTGTACTGTTACGGTTTCGGGTAGCGGTGATGCAAAAGTATTTGCGAGTGTAAAACTAGAAGCTAAAGTTAGTGGCAGTGGGGATATTACTTACGGAGGAAATCCTCCTGATACCAAAATAAAGCAGTCAGGTAGCGGAACCATAAATCCAGAAAAGTAGGACCAAATAGATTCCGATATTAAAATGAAATACCTCGTTTTAGAAATAATTTTTTAGTAAAAGATTTGGTACCCGTTTAAATAAAGTCTTTAGCCATTCGACATTATAGTAGTGAATTCTCAAGATTACAATTTTATAAAAAGGGCTATTTGCATAAATGATAAAATGGTAATTTTTATTATTAAAAAAAAAGAAAAAAATATAGTTACTAATTTTTTGCAGCGAACGAAATTTTATTATCTTCGCGCTCCCAATAACAACCCGGATCGGTAGTTCAGTTGGTTAGAATGCCGCCCTGTCACGGCGGAGGTCGCGAGTTCGAGTCTCGTCCGGTCCGCAAGAATTTAAAGACTAACAAAATTAAAAGCCGGTAGAATATTTTTCTACCGGCTTTTTTGTTTTCTTTTTTATCACAGTATTCATTGAATCTAGAATTACCACTAAAGCAAAATGCCTCCTTCTAATTTTTTCGAATACTTTAAATTACTTTTTGACTCCTCTTAAAAAATGGTATTAATAGCAGGAAGATGATAATGATCAATAAAGAAAAAATATATAAAATCGTTTTTGAAACGGATATAAATTAAGCGTGCTTTTTGTTGCAATAAACAAAATGAAGAGACTGCATACTATTGTAATAATTGCGGACAAAAATTCTAATTTTTGACAAACATGTTTATTTGAAGATAGAAAGGACGGGCTCATATTTTTTTCGGGAAGCAGAAGCCACTAACGGCGAAATAAAATTTGCATCAGCTAATTTCCAACTCGTGCAAGACCCGGAATTAAAAGTAAAATCGAATTTGTAAATAATAATTTTATCAATTTTTTTGCCGGTTCAGTTAATTAAACTCAAAGAAAAAATAAGCCAAAGGACAATAATTATTTTAACATGGGGAGGTTTACGTGGCGGACTTTCGATAGTTCTTGCACCCTCTCTGAAGCCTGAAATGCAAAGAGAATTTTGGGTAACACTTACTTATTTTGTAGTTACTTTTTCGATTCTCGTACAGGGATTAACGATAGGCAAATTGGCAAAAAAATCCATCACAAAAAATACTCTTTTAGGCATTCAATAAACATATTAATTCCCTTTTATTCTCCTGATAAATGAAATAAACGTTTGTTGATTCCATCCTTCAAATCTGCCACGCTGCACCACCAATATATTTTCTTCAGGATGTTGCAGAAAATAGTGGAACACAAATTTTCCTTTTGAATTTTGCCAGCCAATGATTTGTCCAAAGCGTAAATCATTAAATACAAGAGTATCGCTGTATTTTTCTACTGTATAAAATTGCTGCGAAAAGCGAATGAGCTTATGCAGATCCTCATGATTGAGTACCGGTTTTAGTAGAGAATCATTACGTTCATAATATTGAAAAGCGATTTCTCTTTTACTATCGGATAAGGAACGGAAACCCACATGGTAGCCGCTATCATTCCCGGCTACTACATACCATAGCCAGTTTTGCAATGGTGCAGGTGTGGTAAAATACCTCGTATAACTGATGCCTTGTTTTCCAAGAATTTCTTTTACATCGTTATCAATTTTGTATTTATTAACCAGGCAATAAGATAAATACAATGCCGGAACAATCAACCCGATTCTCCACCATTTTTTTCTTCGCGAAAGATTCCTTTTTAATTTGATCAGGGCAATGGAGGCAATAATTGGAACAATGGAAAAAAATGGATCAGCGACATATAATGTATTGAAAGAAATTCGCTGATGGCTGAATGGCTCAAACCAACCGACTCCATAATTATTAAAAGTGTCGATAAAAATATGAGCGAAAACTACTACTCCAAAAAATAGCATCCATTTACGCAACCTGATATTGTGCGGTCTGTGCCAGTACCATGCAGTTAATGCAAATAGAGGGGTGATGATTGCACAGAATAATAAAGAATGTGTGAACCCCCTGTGTGCCAATAAATCCGAAGAAGTGTCCATCCAAAAGGATGCGGTAAAATCAATGTCGGGTACACTGTGTGCCAGCGCTCCCCAAAGCATGGCTTTTTTACCAAGTTTTTTTCCTGCAAATGCTTCGCCCATGCATGCTCCAAGGGCAAGATGTGTAATGGAATCCAAATCTATTTTTTATAAAGTACTGCAATTTTTTACAGCCTGAAGATATTAGTTAAATAAGAGAAATTTATAAACGAATTTTTATAATTTATCTGTAGTTGGTGTAAAAAAAAATGATCGTATTTTGAGAAATACAACCATTTAAAAATTATTTATTTACAATAGATCTTTTAAAAATTCGGCCCATTCACATCCCACCATACTCTTGTACCGCCATTATCCGCTCCACCTAAAAGCTGCACCCCTTGCTGAACTCCGATAGAGTTGGTTGTATATTCAACAGCCGGATAAGCCAATCTGCGTATCTGTATATCTGTGTCAATGGTTCCGTTGCTATTATTAGTAACCGTTGTAAACAATTTTGGATAACCTGTGCGTCTAAACTCAGTCCAGGCTTCCTGACCTTCAGGGTACATTGCAATCCATTTTTGCGTAATAATGCGCTCTAGCTTTTTTTCATTCGAAGCAGCAGGATCCCATTTAATAGTAATAGTAGATACTGCTGCTGAATTATCAGCCGAATTTTTGGGATTTATATAATTTGAAGGCACACTTGTATTATCTGAAAGATAGGTAGAAGAAGAAACTCCCCACTGTGCAAAAGAAGTATTAATTCCTGTTTCGTAATCAGTTTGGACAACGCCCGCATTAGCCCAGCTTCTTAAAGCAGCTTCCGCTTTTAAAAACCAAATTTCCGCAGGAGTCATCATAATCATAGGTGCAGTCGTTGTAATAGAGGTGGTCGTATTCAATGATGCGAAGCCTGCATAGCCTGCTCTGTTGGCTGGTCTCACAGCTCCCATGCGTATCCCTATATACTGGCCTGGAAAAGCCGGGTCCGTAGCGGGAGCAAAATATTTGGGAAGACGAGGATCATTATATCCTACCAATATAGATTGTGCTGAAGCGCCCATACGAATATCTGTATAGGTAATAACTATGCCATAAAGTGGATTTTGGTAGCTACCAGTACCAGCTACCTGCGCAATGTCAGCATTAGTAGAAAGCAATCCACCCGCATCGGCGAGAGCTTTCTCACCCTGCAATTTTGCAGTTGCAGGGTCTTTTTTTACGATATGCATAGCTAATCGAAGCCTTAAAGAATTGGCGAGTTTAATCCACTGATTATAATTACCTCCATAAACCAAATCAAATTTCTGAAAGGGTTTCGCACCCGGATTTGCAGCTACAAAAGTTTTTAAAGTAGATACGGCCGTATCTAATTGTTTAAAAAAGAGATTATAAACTGATTGTTGATCATCATAAGGCGTATTGATGACAACCGTACCTACTTTACTATAAGGTATAGGACCGAATTTGTCTGTTACTCTGTGCATCCCTTCTACTTCGAGTATAAGTGCAATTGCCCAAAAATCAGGCTTACTAGTGCTAAGCCCAAGCTTAGATAAATTATTGATCCCACCCATTACATTACCATACGCATAGGTAAAGACATTTTTGTTCCATGCGTCAAGCAAAAAGTAGTTTAAATTATTTACATTCGGATTAAACGGGTCGTTAGACATCATATACCCCGAAAAACAATCTGCATTCAGATTTTGCATAACCTGGTATTGTGCTCTGCTGGTGGTAAAAATTCCCGATTGTATGCTTGGAAAAAAAGCACCTATATTTCCGTCCGGCACTAAGTCTGCGCTGGTTATAACGTTAGGATCCGTATTGTAAGATTCAAAATTTTTGGTACAGCCAAAAAGTAATGTCATCAAGAGCACGCACCCAATGAATGCAGCATATTTAGGACGCTCTGCGGATTTATTATAGTAGTTCATTTGTTTAGATTTAATCATTAGTGTTTTAGAAAATTACGTTTAAGTTGAAACCAAAATTGCGAGTGGAAGGTTGACCAAAAAAATCCAACCCGGACAGGCCATTTCCAGAAGATAAGCTTAGCTCAGGATCAGAAGGCGCTTTTCTATAAAAGTATAAAAGGTTTCTTCCTGTCAAGGCTACTGTAACAGATTTTACAAAGCTGTTTTTAATGGGAAGGCGATAACTGAGGGATGCTTCTCTGAGGCGCACCACGGTAGCACTGTAAATATACTGGCCTACCGCCTGGCCTGCAACATTATACCATTTTTGAGGATCAATAGTAGTTACCGGATTTCCGCTTGGATCTACTCCATTGATTGTAACTCCACCTGCATCACGGGCATCACCACTCGCTTTAGAAACGCCATATCTATCCAAGTTGGATTGCGTTGCGGAATATACATGACCTCCAAATTGTCCACTTACCAAAAAAGATAAGGCTAATCCTTTAAAATTTATGCTGTTGCTCCAACCTGCTTGAAATTTAGGATTTGTATTTCCCAAATAAAAATACGTGCCATTGGCGAGTGAACTTGCCAAAGAAGGCAAACCACTGGTTCCAATGATAACACGACCTTGGGCATCAGTTGCCAATTTTGTTCCATATATATCCCCAAAAGAACCTCCTTTGGTAATAGTAGATTCGTAATTCTGTTGAGGAGCAGTTAATAAAAACTGGTCGATACCATCTTTTGAATCAACATCTTTAATTAAATTTTTATTGGTTGAAAAATTAACGGATGAATTCCATACAAAATCTGTTTTCTTTATCACATCTAAACCTAATCGTATTTCCAACCCCGAATTTTGAATATCGCCAGCATTGACATAGCCTACAGTATAACCTGTGCTAATGGCCGGGATAATTTGATAAAACTGGTTTACCGTATTTGTTTTGTAATAGGTTAAATTAAATGTCAATCGATTATTAAAAAGTCCCAAATCTGTACCGTATTCAAAGGAGTTTGTTTTTTCCGGCTTCAACACAGGAAGTGGTGCAACCCCATTGTTTACCACAGAACCGCCAGGACCCAATTGATTTAGTGGATTGGTAGCATAAGTGCCTACTGTATTACCCACTTGAGCATACGAGGCTCTTAATTTTGCAAAATTAATTGCTTCAGGTAATTTAACTGCCTGGCTTAAAAGAAACGAAAGCCCTACGGCAGGATAAAAATAAGAGCCATTTGGTGTAAAAGAAAGGTTGGAAGACCAATCGTTACGGCCACTAAGTGTTAAAAATAAATAGTCCTTATAGGAAATATCTCCACTGGCAAAAACTGACTGTATTTGATTATGAGCTGCGGGAATAGTTGATGCATTGCTTCCTACGGCTGGAATGACGCCCGTTGTAGTAGTCCCTGAATTTTGTAAAATCACATTCTGCATAATAAATACATTCGGGATAAATAACCCCAGGCCTGCACCAAACTTATATCCTTCTGTCTTCTGGTCATTTATACTGGTACCCACAACCGCATTTATTTTAAAATCCGATTTTGTTGGTATTTTAAAGATGGCTAAAACATCACTGTAAATTTGCTGAGTGGTTTGATTATTAGCTACAAGCTGGCCGTTTATTGAAGTTATTAATTTTGTACTGGTTCCGGCATACGCATCTTGTTCATAGTTATCTGTGCTTCTGTCGATATTACCTCTTGCCTGAAGACTCAACCAACTATTTACATCATATTTAGCGGTAAAATTCAATATTATTCTGTTACGATTCAAACGATTGGGATCCCTATTTGCTACCCACCAAGGGTTTTGTTGAAGCGCCTCACTAAATGGCCAGTTCTGAGTCATTAAACCACCACGAGCTTGATCGGGAATTTCAAAATTGTTTTTGTATGGAGTAATATCAAGGCCTCTTGGGAAAAGATACAATCCAGGCAGCGCATTAAAACCATTGTTAAATATTGGGGTATTGTTAATTTTTTGACTAATAAAATTGGCACTTCCATCAAGCGTTAATTTGTCATTCAACATTTTGGATGTTTCACGTAAATAAAAATTATTTCGTGCTAATTTATTATTAGGTTGTATTCCCGTTGCGCTTGTATTGGCATAAGAAAAATAGGTCTGCGCCTTGTCAGAACCAGAAGAAACAGATATCGAATTGGTATAATCTGCTCCAGTCTTAAAATACAAACCCAGGTTATCTGCGCCACCATTATCAATCTTGGGCCCATAGCTTTGAGAAGAACCTCCGGGAGTTTGTCCATAATTATTTTGAAATTTAGGTTGGTATGATGCCTGGCTTAATGAAGCTGTTGAAGAAAAGCTAATCTGTGTTTTACCGGCATTCCCTTTTTTAGTGGTAATTAAAATAACGCCATTAGCCGCCTGGCTTCCGTATAATGCGCTGGCAGATGCTCCACTTAAAACAGTGATGCTTTCAATATCGTCAGGATTAAGGTTTGAAATACCATCTCCACCATCAGAAGATGCGACTGAAGCTGCTATGCTGTTAGGCTGGCCATTGCTATTTGAGTTATTAGCTAAAGGCACGCCATCAACCACGTATAATGGTTGGTTGCTACCAGATGCAGATTTATTACCTCTCATGATTACTTTTACAGACCCTCCGAGGCCAGAAGCATTAGCTGAAATACTTACTCCGGCAACTTTGCCGTTTAATGAATTCATCAAATTGTCGGATTTAACTTTCGTCAATTCTTCACCGCCGATTTGCTGTGAGGTATAGCTTAATGATTTTTCAGATCTTTTAATACCGAGAGCTGTCACCACCACTGCAGTTAGTTGATTTGATTTAGGCTTCATAGAAACATCATAGTGTGTTCTCGAATCTACCTGAATTTCAAAACGCTCATAACCTACAAAAGTAAAAAACAGTGTATTGCCGGTATTTGCATTTATTTTAAAAGAACCATTTACATCTGTGCTGGCACCAATGTTACTGCCATTGATTGTTACACTTACGCCTGCGAGAGCCTGCCCGGTTGATTGATCAGTTACCTTACCTTCAAGCGGGAATGTTTTATTTTTTGCGGTGGCTGATTCTCCGTTTTGCGCAAATGAAAATGTTGGCGCCAAACAGGCTATGAGCAGGTACAAAAAGATAACGCGTGGGCCCACAGGAGATTTTGTTTTTGAAAAAAGATATTTCTTCATAATTGATATTTTGGTTTTTTTAAAAAAGGTGCCTTTCATTTTTATTAGTTGAAAATTTTATTTGGAAACCAGTGATTTTATTTTTCTAAGAAATAGAAGGTTTGTTAAAACCTTTGTCGAAAATATGTTTTGTTTTAAAAAGAAAACTGCGCAAACGGTTGTACATAATTGAAGTAGTTTTTTGCCGGAAACCCTTACCGAGCTTCACTCTATATAATATTACAATTGCGCAATCGATTGAGCAAATTACTTAATGATTAAGCCATGCA
>JBDSHT010000353.1:0-13196 GCA_039918315.1 Ginsengibacter sp.
TTTTTTGCAAAAAGGCTGCCTTCGGCAAAAAGGATCATTGCCGATCGGCTGAGTCTTGCGGAGGAAAATAAAATTGAATGGCTGGTACAGAATGCATATAATTTTCCTGTGTATGCAGAACTTATTGATGAATTTCCTGAGCAATTTCAACTAAGAAATTACAGTAGGAAAATATATCTCCGTGGGCGAAGCCAAAAAAAAGTCTCATTTTTTTTGAAGCCTCTCCAACGCGGCGAGTATGATTTTGGTGATATATATTTATATGTTTCTTCACCTGTGCGATTAATGACCAGGAGAATTAAAATGCCTGCAACTCAGTGTGTGCCTGTATATCCCGCTTTTGCCCGACTGCATAAGTATGAATTAATTTCCCACACTACGCTTTCTTACGAGGGTGGAAATGTGCGAATGAGAAAGATAGGCCAGAGCATGGAGTTTGAACAAATAAAGGATTATGTGGCAGGAGACGATATACGTACTTTGAATTGGAAAGCTTCCGCACGAAAAGGAGGCTTGATGGTCAATAGTTTCATGGAAGAAAGATCGCAGCAGGTGTATTGCATCATCGATAAAGGGAGGTTAATGAAGATGCCATTTGATGGATTGACGCTTTTGGATTACGCCATCAATAGCATCCTTGTGCTAAGTAACGTTTGCCTTCGAAAGCAGGATAGGGTTGGGCTTATTACTTTTTCAAACAAGGTGGGAAACATGTTGCCAGCCGATAGAAAACCGGTGCAGATGGAAAATATTCTGCAAATGCTTTACAAGCAGGAGACTGATTTTCTGGAGAGCGATTTTGAAATGTTGTATAAACAAATCCGTAATAAAATCAGGCACCGGAGTTTGTTGATACTGTTCACCAATTTTGAATCATTGTCGGGATTAAACAGGCAGGTGGATTATTTGCGATCTATTGCAAAACACCATTTACTAATGGTAGTATTTTTTGAAAATATCGAATTGGAAAAACTCACTGAACGAAAAACAAAAAATGTGGAAGATGTTTACATACAAACAATTGCTGAAAAGTTTTCTTTTGAAAAAAGATTGATCGCGAAAGAATTGAAAAAGTACGGCATTCTTTCCATCTTATCTTCGCCGCAAAAATTGACGGTAAAAACGATAAATAAATACCTTGAGCTGAAGGCGCGACAGGCCATTTAAAATAATTTATGACAGAGAATACTTTTGAGGAAGGCAGGGTTTTATTAATTGACAAACCGTTCGACTGGACTTCATTTGATGTGGTAAAAAAAATCAGGAACACCATACGAATAAAAAAAGTTGGCCATGCTGGTACGCTGGATCCTTTAGCCACAGGGCTTTTGATTGTGTGCACCGGTAAGTTCACTAAAAAGATAAATGAATATATGGCGCAGGAAAAGGAGTACACAGGTACCATCACGCTTGGTGCTACTACTCCTACTTATGATCTGGAAAGTGAGCCGGTTCCTGTAAAATCTCCAGAAGGGATTTCCATTGAAATATTAAAAGAAACGACACGTCTTTTTACGGGAGAAATATTTCAAATTCCGCCTGCTCATTCTGCCATTAAGCAGAAAGGAAAACCTGTTTATTTAATGGCCCGCAAAGGTATCGACGTGGTTCTTGAGCCACGGAAAATTGTCATCCATGAATTTGTAATTACCGCTGTTGAATTACCGATTATATCTTTTAAAGTAGTGTGCGGTACAGGCACCTACATACGCAGTCTTGCCAATGATTTTGGTGCCGCGTTGGGATGTGGTGGGTATTTGAGTGCTTTAAGAAGAACAAGGATTGGAGATTTTAAAGTAGAAGATGCACAGTCGATGGAAGGGTTTGTGGAAGCGGTAAAATTTTAAATGAGTTCGAAAGATGCTTGATTTATTCTATCATAACATTAGTGTTTGTATTTAAATATGCGTGAAAGTATATACTGCCCAATGAAAACATTGTTTACCTAAAAATTTTAGCAAAATGTTTTCGACCTTTCATTTTAGAATGTTATTTTTGCCTAAATAATTTACAATGGAAAAACTTCGCTTTATTGACCTTTTCTGCGGTATCGGCGGCTTTCGGGTTGCAATGGACCAGGCCTGCATTGAGAATGATTTAATTCCTCAATGCGTTTTTTCATCTGACATTGACACACATTGCCAAGACTCATACGAAAGTAATTTTGGACACAGACCAACTGGCGATATTACGCAAGTTGATCCAAAGACAATTCCAAACCACGATGTTTTATTTGCTGGTTTTCCATGCCAACCATTTAGTATAATTGGACAAATGAAAGGTTTTGATGACACAAGAGGAACACTCTTTTTTTATATAGCTAACATTATCAAAGACAAGAAACCAAAAGCATTTGTTCTTGAAAATGTAAAACAATTAGTTGGACATAATGAGGGGCAAACTCTAAAAGTTATTATCAAAACTTTGCAAGATTTAGGTTATCATGTTCAGTACACAGTTTTAAATGCTTTGGATTTCGGGCTGCCTCAGAAAAGAGAAAGAGTTGTAATTGTAGGACATAAAGAGCCAATTATGTTTTCTTATCCTTCACCTGTCAGACCTTTCAAACCCCTTAGTGAAATTTTAGAAAAAAAAATTGACAAAAAGTATATTGCTTCCGACTATATAAAAAATAAAAGAAAAGAGAAACATAAATCAGCATACAAACTTTCAATTTGGCATGAGAACAAAGCAGGAAACATTTGCTCTTATCCTTACTCTTGTGCACTAAGAGCAGGTGCTTCATACAATTACTTACTTGTAAACGGTGAACGTCGTTTGACACCAAGAGAAATGTTTCGCTTGCAAGGTTTTCCTGAGACTTATAAAATTCTTGCTAATGACACACAAGCGAGAAAACAAGCAGGAAACGCAGTTCCTGTAAATATGATCAAAGCTGTTATTTTAAAATTATTGCCTTATGTTGCAACAACGCTTGACATGACATCAGTATTAAGAGAATATGAATTAGAGTATAATAGCAAATAATGGCAAAGCAATCACCAAAACTTAGAACTGTAAATAAATCAGTAGCTGCATTTCCTTTAAATGAGTTTCCAAAAGAATTTCCGTTTCTTCTTGGCAAGGAGTTAATTTATCTTCTTGCATCAAAAGGTAAATCAGAATTGGAAGGCTCTGATTGGGAAAGTATTTTTGCTTCCTGCATCGGTGCTGATTGGAAACCTTCTAATGTTGGACTTGACGATGTTATCATTGGCAACACAGCTTGGGGAGCAAAGACGGTTAAAGCAACCAAGCCATCAACACAAAAAAAAGTCAGACTTATTTCTGGTCGCAACTCACCTATTTATTCATTTGGCGAACGTATAGACACAGATGCAAATCCTAATACTGTTGGTAGCTTAATACTTGACATTTGGAATGAAAGAGTTTCAGCCATACGGGAGAAATTTAAGCACTTGAGAACTATCGTGCTTATTAAATCAGGCGACCTTTCAGAAGTTGTCGTTTTTGAATTTGAAACTATTCGTTATGACAACGAACTTTTTAATTGGGAGTGGAATAAAAATAATAATCTTGTGGGGTACGGAAAGAAAACTGGCGAACATCAATTTACATGGCAGCCGCACGGTTCTCAATTTACCATCATTGAAGATGTTCCAGAGACAAGTCTTGTAATCAACATTAAAAGGCCGGCAACTTTAGATAAAGAAGAAATTCTTACAGCACTCGGCTTTGACAAATCATGGATTACTGTAACACATAAGCATAGCTAACTTTTAATATTATAGCCTTTATTAGCTTTATTTTGTAGAGTCTAAAAGATAAAATTTAGTTCAGGAGATTCGTATCCTTAACTTCAACTTCTTTTCCCATTGCGATGGTCGGTTGGTTGGCGATAATTTCCTGCTCCACAAAATACATATCAACCTCACCTACATTTTTTGCATAAATTTTACCACGGTAGCTACAATTAAAATTGTCTTTTACAAGCGCATAAGTCTGAGCTGAAATGTTTACCCTGCCTGCTTCACTGTTACTTTCCATGCGGCTGGCAATGTTCACGGTGCTTCCCCAAATGTCATACGCATATTTCATTCTGCCGACCACACCTGCTACCAATGGTCCTACATGTATGCCTATACGTAAATCCCACGGAGCCTTTCCGTTTTGTTTCCTTATTTCATTTTGACTTATGATGTGCTCCTGGATTTCCAGCCCCGCCTTCACGATGTTATAAGGATGTTGATCATCAGGTGTAGGAATACCGCCTGCACACATGTAAGAATCTCCGATCGTTTTTATCTTTTCAAGATTATATTTTGAAATGATATTATCAAATGCCATGAACCATGTATTTAATTCTTCTACCAACTCCTGTGGAGGCATATTAGAAGTGAGCAGTGTGAAGGATTTAAAATCTGTAAATAAAACTGAAACCATTTCATATTCCCTCGGTGTGGAATAGCCACTTTCTCTCAACTCTTTTGCCACTTCAGCAGGAAGTATGTTTAATAGCAAATGTTCAATCTGATCTTTCTGATGGTCCAGTATTTTGTTGGTTTTTACTTTGGCCCTGTAGTTTCTAAAAATTAAAATGGCAATGAGGAAAACGAGCGCGAGTCCCGCTGCAAAAGCATTCCTTGCAAATTTTTCCTCTTGTAATTGTAGCTCATTTAAAGCTTTATCCTTGGTTAGTATTTTTATTTCGCCTTCCTTTTTCTGGAGGTCGAAATCGAATTGAAGACTTGTTAATTTTTTATCAGAAGCTATATTATAAATTGAATCCTTGATGTTTGAAAACAGGGATTGATACTTGTAGGCGTTATGATAATCGTCGGATTTTTCAAAGGTAGCTGCCATCGCTTTATAGAGATCTTTGATGTCATCATTAACAGGCATATTAGCTGCGTAAGACTCTGCTTTTTTATAATAACTAAGAGCTATAGGATAGTCGCCCTGCACTACAAAAAGATTTCCAAGGCCTGTAAATGTCTGTACTATTGAAATATCATCATTTAATTTTTCGGAAAGAGACAAAGCCTTATTTAAATTAATTAACGATGCATTATAATTTCCTTCTTTGAGATACATTTTTCCGATGGCGCTGTAGGCATATTGGCTGCCATTCGATTCGTTATAAGCTTTTAATGACTGATTGAAATAGTCTAAAGCTTTTTTATGGTCACCTTTGTCAAAGTAAATATTTCCAATATTTACAGCAATGGCTCCGAGGGCATCTTTGTTTCCCAACTCTTCACACAACGGTAAGGCTTTTAAATAATATTCAAGTGCCTTTTCTTTTGTAGCCGGTTTTATCGAATACACTCCTCCTACATTATTTAAGGCCGTTAGTATGCGCAGTTTATTATTGGCTAATTCAGCATACTTTAATGACTGAAGATAATTTTCAAGAGCTTTGGTATAATCTGCCTGATCGTAATAAATTACACCTATGTTACTGTATAAATTTGAGATGCCCACATTATCTTCAATATCGTGGAAAATTTTTAGTGATTGATTATAATAATCAAGAGCTTCAAGGTATTTGCCATCAAAGAATTTTACAATGCCGAGTGTCTTTAAAGAATAAGCAAGACCTTCAACAAAATCTAATTTTTGTGCTAACTCCTTTGCCTGTATCGCCAGCGCTTCAGCTTTTACGCGATTATCACTGTAATGAGTGGCACTTTCTTTTAGTAAACTATTAACGAGTGCTGTATCCTTTGACAAAACCTGACCTTCATTTTCTACCTGGGCAATTATTGGTTTTTGGATCAACAAAATACAAAGACATAAAATGAATTTCTTGAGAATCATAAGGGAAAATAAATTGCATGAATTTAATTTTTTTTTGACACATGGCGTGATTTAATATTAAGGGCATCCCGTATTCAACTCTGTTTGAATGCGGGATGCCCTTGTGTATTCTCTATTATCCTTTTACAAGGGTAATGGATTTGTATCCATCTTTCACTTTTACTTTCAGGAAGTAGAAGCCACGTTTAAAGTTTGAAATATCAATTTCAAATGAATGCGGAGTTATTTGTCTGATCAATTTTATCGGATGAGTCTTGCCGCTTACATCCACCAGGCTTGCTCCTTTTTCATTTATATTTTCTGATGAATAATAAATGATCGCATTATTTTGTACAGGATTTGGAAATACTGTCAGCTCGCCCTGGATCCGGTTTTCAGGTCTTTCTTTTTCTCCTAATTGTACTTTGTGGTTTACAGTTGAATTCACAATTGTAGCCAATGCCTTATCTGGCCCAAAGTTTTTTTGATAAGATGAAAGGTCATTGTTTAATAAATCGATTGCACAGGTTGGCGACACATAACTGGCACAAGCAATATCGGGTCTGTACCAGCATCGATCGTAGCTACTGATAAACCATGTCATAGGATAACCATCAAATGCTACATCAAATTTTGTGATGCCCGGTTCAAAAACTTCTGGTATTTGGCTTGCATCAAAAGAACCAAACGAAAATATGAAGTTGCCAATTCCTCTCGGAATTTTTAACGCTGTTGCGTTGTTATTGATGCAATAGAAGTGAGCAATATATTTTCCCGGTGAAACTTTTTCGACACAACTTAATTTGGCTTCCAGGTTCTGAGCATCGCCGCATTTCGGGTTAACATAAAGTTTCCCATTTTGATAAGTAACGGCATAATTTTTCTCCTGTGCAAATGATGTTAATTTAGGTATAATGCTGTACACGCCAGGTTGTCCGTCGTATGAAGGATCCAACGAATACTGCACATTTGCAAGATCTCCTGCTCTTAAATATTGTATACTGCCCGTAAACTGTGGCAATTGATCATACCTGAAAATTACCTTATCATCTGCTTTAACTACTAAGGGTGCCGGTGTAATTTGAAGTTGACCCTTTTTAAATTCAAAATCAAACAGAGCAGATGATAATGAACCTACAGACACATTGATATCATAATTGCCCACATCAGAATTTGAATTTGCTGGGGTGACAAATGCCGGCATTCCGGTAACTGTGCTGCTTTCGACAGCTTGCCCGTCAACAGAGTTTGTAAACGATGCAGAGAAATCAGGATTTGCATCGCCATACACTTTGGTAGCATCATTTGCTTTTACTATCAAGGTTGCTTTACCAATTGATAAATTACCTTCCTGATAGGTGATCTTATAATTCGATAAATTAGTTCCTTCGCCTGCAGCTGCAGGACCAATTTTAATTGCATAGTTACCTGGCAATGCGTTTGCAGCAACTCCTTCACTTTGTACCGGCACGTTCATCAATGAATCATTATACATTAATGATCCTTCAGTGATTTTGTAACGTTTGTTATCCAGCGTTAATTCAGTTCCATAAATTTTTGAAGAGTCCATTGCTTTTATGGTCAACGGTGCCGGCAATATTGTGAGCTTTCCTACTTCGTAACTGATATCGAAATTGTTATTTGATAATGCTGCGGGAATTATTAATTGATTTCCGGCATCGAGTCCAGTAATAATATTCAGGGCTTTATATTCATTCGCACTATTTCCAATATCACTGCCATTCAATATTACTGCGGTTGTGTTTTGCCTGTTCACGATTGGCACTGCCTGTCCGTTTACAATCATAACTGCCTGACCATTTACGATGGTTACAGCTTGTCCATTTACGATAGTAACGGCTTGACCGTTTACGATCATCACAGCCTGGCCATTCACAATCATTACGGCTTGTCCGTTGTTCAAAGTTTCAATGTCGATCAAACCTTTTGCACTTACATTATTTATAGAACTTAATAAAGGAGCTTGTGCGGAATTTTCAATAAATCGTAAAACAGACTCTTGTGTGATATCTACCACATTTGTTTTTTGCTCTACATTTTGTCCATTCACTATGGTGGATGAATTTAATTGACGAGCTTCTTGGAGAGAAGAATTGGATGCCATGAAGCTGATGTTATTTACCTGGCTTTCGGTCAGATTATTTACAATCATAACAGCCTGTCCATTTACGATCGTTACAGCCTGTGCATTTACGATCGGAACTGCTTGTCCGTTCACGATGGTTACCGCCTGTCCGTTTACAATTGTCACAGCCTGACCATTTACAATAGGAACGGCTTGGCCATTTACAATCATTACTGCCTGTCCATTTACTAAACCGACAACGTCATCTGCTAATTGATCCTCATGCTGGGTTTTAACAGAATTAATGAATTGTGATTCGTTGGTAAAGACTGCTTTTGGATCAATAGAATAATTAAATTTAAAATCACCTGCCTTTTGCCCATAGACCAAGGTAGTATCACGCGCCTTTATTTTTATTGGAAGTTTAGCGGTTGTCAATGCACCATCCGTGAAGCCATAATTATATTTCTCTAAAAACAGGGCATCATCTTCATTTGTTGCATCAAATATTCTTGAAGGCCTGATATACAAAATTCCAACATTACTGGTTTCTGTGGCTGGCGTAGAATACAGGATATCAGTGAGTCCCAGGTCAGCGATAGAAAGTGTTGTATATTTCAATGAATCTCCATTCACTAAAACTGTTGCAGTGAATGCAGGCATTTCCGTGCCGTACAATCTTGTCTTGTTGTCTGCAATTACAGTGATATTCTTTTTAGGTATTCCATCAATTGAAATGCTATTAGATATACCTCCATCTAATTCTGAAGAGGTTTTTGGTGGAGTGTATGCATGAATTAATTTATTGGCATAAAATATTGGAAGTGTTGCTACTGCCTGGTTTGTACCATTAATTGTCGCAGAAAGCGTATCTGTTCCAAATACAATCTTTGTATCAGGGCTTAAATAATTACCATTGATGATGATGTCCATTGGTTGTTCACCGGGTTTTAAATTAGGATCGGGAAATTCTAATCCTGCAATTTCTGGAGTTGGATTGGCAAGAGTGCGTAACGAGGCATCCGCCTGTATAAATCCATGTCCTGTATTAAAATCAAAACCGGGTATGTCCATGTCAATTGCATTGCCGGTTAAAATACTTTTTACATCGGCAGGGCTCACTACTTTATTGTTGTATTTTTTTTCTACCTGTAGCAACAAAGCCACGGCACCTGCCACATGAGGTGCGGCAGCGGATGTTCCAAAGAAATTAGGAAGTCCGTCTCCTTCCAGATCAACATTTTTAAAATCGACAGTTGTATTTACTCCATCCGGTCCAATCAGATCGGGTTTTTGCGATCTCATTCCGCCTGTGGTCATGGTTCCGCCTACGGAAGAAAAACTTTCTAAAACCGGTGTCGAAGTGCCAAAGGCCGGCGTGCGATTGTATCGCGCAGCACCTACTGTAATTGCATCCGCAGAGTTGGAATGGCCTACGATGGTTGATGACTCAGATGAGTATTCATTTATTTTTAGGTCTCCCCTGAACACAACATATTTGAAACGCAGTCCCGGCGTTGGGTTTGGCGATCTGTTGATGATCATAATATTCACAACAGTATTTCCGGTAACACTAAAAGGAAGAATTTCAAAAGGATCTCCCCCGGTATTATCGCGGTTGTAACCTACTATGGGGTTTCCATTTTCATCGGCAAGATAAATGTCAAGATCATTTGAAGTACCGCTTCCGTTTAATGAATAAATATCATCTTCCCATTGTAACACGATGGTATAAATTCCCGGGTTTAATTCAGTGCCTTTTACGGAATCACTTTGTAAAATATCGCCGCCACCAAAGTCATGTGCTTTACCTGAATATCCTTCAGGAACATCTACGGCTTTGAACAATGAACCATAAGATTTATTTCCAAAGTTTCCCGCCGAAGTAATATAGGTTACTCCTTTCGAGGTTACATCGCTAATAGCTGTTTCCACAACTCCTTTTCTAAAGAAAGGTTCGGTGATGTAGGTAATGTCATCTACAATTACATTGCAATTATCGGCAGCAAGTTCTTGTATTCCCACAGCAAAATCACCGGCACTTATTGAACCCGTTCTGAAAGACAAGTCCGCTTTTGGAGCCACGTCATGAATTATTTGCAACATTGCACGTCCTTCATCTGTGCGTTGACCGTAAGGATATTCTTTCAAAACCTTTACTGGATTAGTGTTTTGAGGATTGCCAGCACCTGGAAGATCACCATTGATTACATCATTGTACGCAGGATTTCCCGGAAGGGAATTGTAACTGTCTGATAAAACACCAATGCGAACTCCTTCGCCCTGCACTTTAAATCCTTTTCTCACATAGTTGGTCCTCATCGCGCTGTCGCCCGCAGATTGTGCTACTCCTGAATTAATAACAGGAGGATATACCGGCCTGCAAAAATTAATCAGGTTAGGAAGCATGTCTAATTTGAGGAGGTTTGCAATAGGGAATTTACCGGTAATAATTAATTGACTTTCCCCGTTTGTCATCAGGTCGGTCATGCCATATTCCGGTGTCTGTAATAAGGCTAACAAATTATTATATTGTCCCAGAACAGCAATTACTTCAATAAATACACTATCGTTTTGAATGATGTAAATAGATTTTGCAAGTGATGAGGTCCGGTCGTTACTTGTTGAAAGAGATTTCAATTCTGGACCAATAATATCTTGAATTTTTCCTGAAACAATTACAGTGTCAGTGGAAAAACAACCCTCACCAACAGTAGCGGTGAGCACATAGGTGCCAGCCAGTGAAACCGTTGCTGTAGCTGTATTTCCACCGGATATTACTTTCCCTCCTTTTATTGCCTGCCAGTCAAATATTACTCCGGGTGTGGAAGAAGATCCCTCCAATTTTATGGGTTCCAGGATATTCAAATCTCTGTCCGGTCCGGCATTAACATCCGGCTTTGTGCAACTTGAAAATGGAGCAAAGTTTACTGTGACATTGCTTTCTAAATAAACTCCTGTATTACTTATCAGTGCACCGGTAACTATTGATTTACCCTTCCCTGAACCCAGCGTTATATCTCCGTAAGGGGCCCATACAGTGCCGATCCATGTTGATTCTAAATTGTACAATAATCCATTGTCCATTATCCACGAGGATTTGTTATCCTTACAAGTAGAGCCACTGCCATGAACTTCTGCAATTATCCTTGATGCATCACCCCCGTTTTTTATATTGACTGCAATTTTTCCCAGGTCAACATCTCCATAAATATAAACTTTGATGACTCCTGTTTTATCATTTTTAAAATCGAAATCGATTGAATTGGTTGAGCCAAAATTTTTAATGGAATTGAACACATAAATACCTGTACCTGAAAAGCAAACCGTCTTTGATCCCGAAAGTGCTAATCTATCAAATGCACCGGGCGAGATCGTTCTGTTGTTCGTAATAGACTCTGTTCCGGCTTTCGGGAATACAGTAATAGCAGGCATTTGCGGTAAACCAGGTAGAGTGGGAGTACCTGTTACGTTCCCGCCGTTCGGAACGGGACCATTGTAAGTAGTGCCTGCGGGATGCGTAACTTTTCCAAATACGTTTGAGAAAGAACCCACATAACTGTTTCCGTTTACGTCTATATTTTGTTTGAACTCTCCGTTTTTACCGGTTGAAAAAATGTTACCACTATAAGAAGATAAATTGGCCGCGCTGATAATGCCATCCACGGAATTATAATCATCTAATTGGATTTTTCCCCAGCTATTGAGTGGTCCGGCAAAGTTTACTTTGCCTGTAGTTTTGATGAAATAATAGCTTCCCACTGCACCGCCTGTGATGGAATTATTACTACCAATTTCTACCTTTCTGGTTCCATTGTCTGTGGTATTGCTTTTGCTGCCACCAAAGACGGCGAAATCAGATATGGATGTGTTTTGCGCAGATAAGATTCCTGCAAAGAATACCAGCGAAAAGGCTAAAACAACTTTTAGACATTTCGAAAAACCAATGACATGCTTCATTTCGTTTGTTTTTTTGTAAATAAATAAACTTGGGGAAGCAATGAGCTTCGCCAGTCTTAAAAAACTAAGTAAGTGAAATATTCAGCGGTTTAGGATATTCAGTTGTATTGGATAAGGTACGAGTGCTAAATTGGATGCTCTTAAAACGAACAGTCACAAAACTAACATTCTGTATTGAAAATTAATAATAAAATATTCAGTTTTTTTTTAAAAGATTCTGATTCTGATTTTTTCGGAACAAAAATATTAGTGGTGGTAAATGATTTGCCTGTGCATTGGTATTATTTTACAACAACTTCATTAATTACTTTTTCTCCAAGCGCTTCATTTACTCTCTGAATGATTTTTTCTTTTTGATAAATTAATTCATTCTTCAAAGGCGCCACTGATGTAGTTATAAATAGTGTTGAATTTATGATCTGAATTTTATCAGTATAATTGGATATCGTTCTTCCCATAATTTTTTCCCAGGCTTCTTCAATCTGGATTGCCTGCACACCACTTTTTAAACGGCTCTTGCTTAAAAATTGTTTTAGCGCTTCGCCAATTGATACTTCCATTTTGCTAAGGTAATTTTAAATCTCGTTTTGATCCACGATGTTTTTTATTTAATGATGACTCGTCATTTTTAATGACTATTTGAGTTCAATAATTTGTATAGGATCTCCAAACTGCGACAGTGATTCCCGTAATCTTTGCTCATGCGTGTCGGTAACAAAAACCTGCCCTGTATTTTTTTGACAAACATATTCCAGTAAATTCTTCATCCGTTTTTCATCTAATTTTTCAAATACATCATCCAATAATAAAATAGGAGGAAAGCCTTTTACTTTCTTTAATATTTCAAACTCAGCCAGTTTGCATGCAAATAAAAGGCTCTTTCTTTGCCCCTGCGATGCAATGGATTTAAATACATTTTCTTCCAGGAAAAAGAAAAGGTCATCCTTGTGAATACCTGTATTGGTGCGCTGTAGCAGCCGATCTTTCTGCCTCGAAGAAATTAAGAGATTACTAAAATTATTTTCAAAAAGCTGGCTCTGGTATTCCAACCTTATCGTCTCATTGTTGCCGGAAATGCTTTTGTAAAAGTCTCTAATTAGCGGAAGTAATTGTGAACAAAATTGTTTTCGCACTTCGTGAATGTATAGTGCCGGTTGTAATAATTGCTGGTCAAGAACTTCTAAAAGACTCGTGTCAAAAGTGTTTTTAACGGCTTCGTTTTTTAAAAAACTATTTCTTTGAGCAAGAACTTTATTATAAATCATCAACTGCTGGAGATATTCCGGATCTACCTGGCTGATGAGTGTGTCAATAAATTTTCTTCTTTCTTCACTACCGCCTGTAATCATTTCAATGTCGTCTGGCGCAATAACGACACAGGGAAATTTGC
>JBDSHT010000354.1:0-9912 GCA_039918315.1 Ginsengibacter sp.
CTTAAAGAAATGAAACCGATTACCATTGATGGTAATTTTTCCAGTGATAGCGGATGGAATGCGAATTTAAAATCACCACGCATTGTTTATGGCACAATGGACGTCGAGGATGCTAATTTAAAAATTGGAACAAAAGATGGGACTTTGGCTTTTAATACTTTCATCCAAAAATTTCAAAGTGGTACTTCAATGATCGTGTACTCCACCTCGTTAGTTGGCAGCATGAAGAATGATAAACTAGACTTTACTTTAGGAATAAAAGATAAAGCTGCAAAGGATAAATATACTTTCAGCGCGCAATTGAATCATTTATCGTTAGATGAATATATCTTCAGCCTCAAGCCGGAAAAACTGGTATTGAATTATGAAAAGTGGGTGGTAAATGCAGATAACTCAATACAATATTCTCCGAATGGAATTTTGGCAAAAAATTTTATTCTGAGCCAGGGACCTCAGCAATTAAGCATCAACAGCACTTCCAGCACCAACAACGCTCCTTTAAAAATTGATTTTAATAATTTTAAAATTTCTACATTAACAGGATTTCTACAGGAAGATTCGTTATTGGCCAATGGAATATTGAGTGGAACAGCCCTTGTAAAGGACATAAGCACACAGCCAACTTTTACAACAGATCTTTCTGTAAAAGATCTAAGTATTTATAGTGATACAATTGGAAATCTGACTGCCAAAGTGAACAATAATATTGCAAACACATACCATGCTGAAGTGGTGTTGGATGGCCGGGGTAACCAGGTAAATATCAATGGCGATTATATCGTAAAAAAAGAGAACAGCAGTTTCGATTTCTTATTAGATATTGGAGCGCTACAAATGAAAGCTGTAGAAGGTTTTAGCAACGGAGCCATCAAAGATGCACGGGGCAATCTTTACGGAAAGGTGGCTTTGAAAGGTGATATGAAAAATCCCGTAATCGATGGTAAACTTCAATTCAATAATACTGCGTTCAACGTATCGAAATTAAACAGTGTATTTAGAATCGATAAAGAAGCTATTGCTATAATTAATAATGAAGGAATAAAACTAAACACCTTTACGATCAGGGATACAACTAACAACACATTGGTAATTGATGGGAATATCAATTCAAAAAATTTCCTTGATTACAAATTTGATCTCACCGTAAATGCAGATCATTTCACGGCTGTGAACTCTACCAAAATGGATAATAAACTCTTTTACGGCAAGATGGTTTTTTCTACCAAATTAAAGATCACAGGCACTCCTGCATTACCGGTTATTGATGGTGAATTGAAAATAAATGATGCAACTGACTTCACGGTCGTACTTCCGCAGGATGAACCCGGAATAGCACAGCGTGAAGGGATCGTGCGGTTTGTAGATTATAGTGCCACGGCTGAAGACTCTTTATTTATTTCTCCTTACGATTCCATGAATGTGGCGCCACTCGCAGGTTTCGATGTTTCGGTAAATATAAATGTTGATAAAGGAGCCGCGTTCAATTTAATTATTGACGAAGGCAATGGCGATTTTCTACGCCTTAAAGGAACAGCCCAGTTGACAGGCGGAATAGACGCCAGTGGCAAGGTTACTTTAGTAGGATCGTATGAAATAGAAGAAGGGTCGTATGATTTGTCTTTCAATTTTATAAAGCGAAAATTCCAGATCCAGAAAGGAAGCAGGATTGTATGGACAGGCGAGCCAACTGCCGCCCAAATAGACATCACTGCGAAGTATGTGGCAAATACAGCACCGCTGGATCTTGTGCAGGGACAGATAGTTGGCGACCCGAATATTTACAAACAAAAATTACCTTTCGAAGTCAACCTGAATATGGACGGAGAACTTTTAAAACCCGTGATCACATTTGACATCGTTCTTCCACAGGAAAAGAATTACAATGTATCCAATGACATTATCAGTACCGTGCAAAGTAAGTTGACACAAATGAGACAAGATCCCGGCGAAATGAATAAGCAGGTGTTTGCACTCTTGTTATTAAACCGTTTTGTTGGTGAAAATCCTTTTGATAATAGCAGTGGCGGTTCTTTGGATGCAGGTACTTTTGCCAAACAAAGTGTGAGTAAATTATTAACTGAACAATTAAATAGTCTTGCAGAAGGATTGGTAGAAGGAGTCGATATTAATTTTGACCTCGCTACCACAGAGGATTACACAACCGGTTCCAAAAAAGATCGGACAGATTTTAACGTCGGTATTTCAAAGCGATTATTGAATGATCGCCTCACGGTTACTGTAGGAAGCAATTTTGAATTGGAAGGTCCACAACAAGCAAACAAACAACAAAACAATCTTGCGGGAAATATTTCTGTCAACTATCGTTTGAGTAAGGATGGGCGTTATGCGTTGAGGGCATATAGAAAAAATGATTATACCGGCGCACTAGAAGGATATGTTGTGGAAACCGGTATTGGATTCATCATTAATGTTGACTATAACAAATTCAAACAGATTTTTACGAGCAAAAAGCAACGTCAGAAAAAAAGGGAAATTAAACAAAACAACAAAGAAATAGAGGCCGGGGAAAAAGCCCAAAAAGAAAATGAAGAAGAGCAATCAAAAGACAATACAACTCCGACAAACGCCAACAAAAATGACTAATAGGATTATCATACTGATTTCAATATTGACTATTGGCATATTTGCATTATCATCTTGCAGTATTACAAAATGGGTACCTAAGGATGATGCGCTTTATACAGGAGCCAGGATCAAAGTGGACGATAGCACGTTATCTAAAAAAGGGAAGAAGAGCATTGTGGATCAAACAAAAGGTTTACCGAGACCAAAGCCAAACAGCAAATTTTTAGGCATACCCTTTAAACTGGTTTTGTATAACATGGGAGGCGACCCTAAAAAAGAGAGCTTCATCAGAAAATTTTTCCGTAAGCTAGGCCAGCCGCCGGTTTTAGCCAGCAACTTAAATTTGGAATACAATCAAAAAGTACTGGATAGTTACCTGGAAAACATTGGATATTTTCAGGCGGATGTGTATGGAGATTCCACCTGGAAAAAAAGAAAAGTACATGCTACATATACGCTGACTCCGGGAGCACAGTACACTATAAAAAACATTGACTATGTGATGGACAGTTCCTCACTGGGACAGGCTATTAAGAAAACGAAACCTAAATCCATTTTACACGAAGGTGACGCTTTTAACCTGGAAGTAATTAAAGGCGAACGGGCAAGGATAGACGCAATTTTAAAAGAAGAAGGGTACTATTTTTTCAGCCCTGATGCATTGATAATAGATGCTGACAGCACGATCAATAATAACCAGGTAAACTTATATTTAAAGTTAAAGAACAACACTCCTCCGATTGCGAGAAAGCCTTACATAATTGACGAAGTATATATCTATCCCAACTTTCAATTGAATGCAGTTAAATCTGATACCAGCCATTTACAAAAAACTTTGTATAACGGGTTTGATATTATAGACCCTCGTCATAAATTCAAACCTGCATTGTTCCCGAGGGTGATGCGTTTTGATTCCGGGGATGTTTATAACCGCACAGATCATAACCTTACGCTCAGTCGATTGATTAACCTCGATGTTTTCAAATTTGTAAAAAATCGTTTTGAAATTTCAGAAAATAATGCTAGTGATACTGGGCGATTAAACACTTATTATTATCTGACACCGTTGCCTAAAAAATCTATTCGTGCAGAAATTTCCGGCAATTCAAAATCAAACAATTTTGTTGGAACAGTGTTTACGCTAACTTTTCGAAACCGGAACACATTTAAAGCGGCAGAGCATTTGGAAATGTACACCAATGTGGGAAGTGAAGTTCAATACAGCGGGAATCAAAGTGGCTACAACACTTATAAATTAGGCGGAGGAGTAAGGTTTACGATTCCAAGATTTGTGGTTCCGTTTTTTCAATTCAATACCACCAATGCTTTTGTGCCGCGTACCAAGATTGAGCTTAGCTATGATCTCCTAAACAGAAGAAAATTATACACTTTAAATTCTTTGAAGGGAGAATTAGGATACAATTGGAAACCCAATTTAAAAGAAGAACAAGAGTTAAATCCGATATCGATAAACTTTGTAAAAGCCATCAATATCACACAAAAATATTTAGATAGTATTGTAAAAGATCCTGTGCTGAAGCATGCCATCGATACTCAATTTATAATTGGATCCAATTATTCTTATACATTAAATCCATTGGCAAACGATCCGCAAGGCTCCGGTTTTTATTTTAATGGAATGGCTGACCTTTCCGGAAATGTCGCAGGCATGTTTGTAAAATCTGATCCAAATGATGGTAAGAAAAGAATTATAGGATCGCCATTTGCCCAATACCTAAAAGGGCAATTAGACTTGAGGTATTACAAAACATTTAATAAAAGTACCCGGCTTGCTAATCGTATTATTACGGGCGTTGGTTACCCTTACGGGAACTCGCAACAATTACCTTTTATCAAACAATTTTTTATTGGAGGAAATAATAGTATCAGAGCTTTTAGGAGTCGATCAGTGGGGCCGGGAAGTTATCGAGATCCAAAGGCAGATAGCCTTTCTTTTGTTCCCGATCAATCGGGAGATATAAAGCTGGAGCTTAATACAGAGTTGCGTTATAAATTTAATTCAATATTGGAAGGTGCGTTGTTTGTGGACGCAGGAAATATCTGGCTTTATAATAAAGACACGCTACGCCCGGGCACTCAGTTTAATAAGAATTTTATTAAAGACCTTGCAGTAGGCACGGGTGTTGGTTTACGACTTGATTTGACAATTTTATTATTAAGGATTGACCTTGCAATGCCACTTAGAAAACCATGGCTCCCGGAAGGAAACCGATGGGTGATAGACCAGGTAGATTTTGGAAGTAAAGATTGGAGACGTAAAAATTTAATTTTGAACCTGGCAATTGGTTATCCATTTTAGCACCGTCAATTGCTAAATTTGAAACAAAAGAGAGTATTTCTAATTGAATTACTCTTCTTTAAAAAAACAAAGAATTATATTTAAAAAATAAAGAAAAGGTTTACAAAATTGAATTCATTCTTTTTGTGATACTCTATTTTCAATATCAATATTTCTATTTAAAAACCAGGAGATGAAAAATTACATTACCATTATTTTAATTTTTACAACTTTTCTTTTCAGTTGTAATTCAGATGATAATAACAAGGAAGAAGTTATTTATGAAAGCGTAACGGATACGGCATCTGCAACGCAAGCAGAAGATTCTTCACTTACCGTTATCAACAGGCCTTCGCTTTGGACTATTGAAATACCGACAAATGCAAAAGCAGAAAAATTGAAAATGCCTTCTGATGAAAAAATTAAAACGTTATCTGTTGATCAGTTGGTCACTGCATTGAACAATAATTTTTCAGATGTTCAACTTCGTTATGAAAAAATTTCTCACGATACCATGTTTGTGAGTATTCCTGAAAGTGAAAAATTAACACAACAATTGGGAAGTACAGGTGCCTATAATTACATGGCCACTGCCGTGTATAATCTCACAGAATTAAATCAAATAAAATATATCCACTTTGCATTCAAACCCGGTGATCATGCGGTTCCAGGAACATTCTCAAGGGATGATTACAAACAACTAAGATAGTCCGATCGGCTCCCATTACTTTCTATAAAACATTTCCTGGTTTGGGGAAAATAATTTTCGGCTCATATTTTTTGGCTTCTTCAAATGGCAAGATGCAATAGGAGATAACAATCACCACATCGCCCGTGAGGCCTTTGCGTGCTGCTGGTCCATTAAGACAACAAACGCCACTGCCCTCTTTTCCCCTGATGAGATATGTTTCAAGACGTTCTCCATTATTTGCATTTACCACCGCCACTTTTTCGTTTTCAATCATACCAGCCGCATCCATCAGCAAACCATCAAGAGTGAGGCTACCTATGTAATCAATGTTTGCTTCTGTGATGGTAGCCCGATGAACTTTTGATTTCAATATTTGAATCTGCATTCTTTCTTTTTTTTGTAAAATTAATTGTAATAAATCATTTGCCTTTTTGATTTAAAAAGCAATAACATTTTGTTGTGGAAATTTCTAAATAAAATATTTAATAATGGTGGGCAATAAAGCAATGAGAACACCTATTGCAATAAGGAGTTGTTTCTTTTTTACGATACCGATTATGGTGACGGCAAGCCCTGCTAAGATAACCAGGCCCACAATAATATTAATTAATAAAAGATATCCTTTTGCGTCCATTAAAAATAATTTTGTGTAGAGAGAAGTGCAAGATAACAAAGAATAATTTTTTAGATTTTGATTTTAAGGCACTCCCACCGTTTTTTTCATTCCATCAAAAACAGTTTTCCAAATTAAATTAAAAAACGATTTATAAATATCACGATCGTACTGTGGAGTTTCTTTTCGAAGTTCCCCTTTCAATGGATTGTCATTTTTTACAATAATGTTTGCTACAAACGTTAACAGGCCTCGCTTTTTTACCTCTTTAGATTCTTTATCCCTTTTCAAAACATTTATTTTAAGGCCATCATATTTCATCACAAAATCTCCCTTGGCACTTGTATTATTTCCGGTCAATTTAAAATCAATTTCATTTATTTTCCCCTCCCTTACTTTAATGAGCGCCATCGGCACCGAAACTTTATTTAGCACAAGTGCATTAAAAGGAGATATATTTCCATTTACTTCAAAGTTTCCATTATCATTATTTAAAAAGAATTTAAAATTGCCTTTTAAAGGAATTGCATTCAATGCTCTTGTATCAAAATTTATATTCATCGCCGAATTCACTTTTATCGCATCCGGCATGTTGGTAATATTGGAAATGGTTAAACTTGAATTTGCAAAACTAATTACGCCTGTACTATCGCTAACCACTTCCTTCTCTTTGTACTCAATATAGGCATTCCGCAAAACAGCTTTTGAAACTTTCACAGGCATATCCAACTTCTTCAACAGTTGAGACGGATAATTTCCCACTTTACTTTTTTTCTCCAGCGGCTTTGTAAGATCACGATATATTTTTCCAACAGTGTTATTAATAATCAGTTCATCCGCAATTAATTTATTATCCAAAAGATCATTCATTGCAATACCGTTTAAAGCAATACCACTAAGGCTTACATCATATCGATCTGATTGAAAATGTTCCCTGGCTGCAAAAGAAATTTCACCTGTGTATGGAATGATTTTGAAACTGCCGATTTGCAATTGCTTCTTTAGAGAGTTTAACGAAATTGTATTGAACTTGAAATCGTATTTATTATCTTTTGATTTCATGGCAAGGCTGCTAAGACTGATGTCAACTTCACTGGCATAATCCAAAGGATGATTCTTTACATTCAGTAACTGGTTAGCCTTTACGTCGTTAATCTCCAGCGATAAATTGCCTAAAGAATATTTGCTATTATCAATGGGAATAAAATTTACTTTCGGAAAATTTAGATGCTTCATAAATATGCTATACACTCTCATGAACCCAGTATTAGCTGTTGAGTCATTATTTTTAGCCGACATCTTTTTTAAATCTTCAGCAGGTGGCTGATAAAAAGTTATTTGTCCGCACTGAATACTATCCACCAAAATATTTTTATTCTTCACAACCGCGTCTGTATTGACGCCGGACAGAGAAAGTGTTTTGGCTTCTAAAAGTTTTTTAGGAGCGGAGGTTGAATCATCAAAACGATTTAATAAAATAGACTTTAATAAAATACCACGATGCACTCCGGAAAAACTAATATCCGCAACATTTAATTCCTTCCTGTTATTGTTGAAAGTGACAAATGAATCAATCGTAAATGCGGCCTGTTTGCAAAAAAGAACTCTTCCTGAATCGTTGTTATGTGCACTGTCTATCAGTAGATCGTCTAATTTAAATTTTGCGTTTACAAGATCATATTTTTTTTCTTTGGTGAAAAAATCCATACCGGAAAGATTGACATTATTTACAAAAATATATTTGAATTTTATAAGGTCGAGATTACCTAAGATTTGTTGATACACTGTTTTTGCTTCATTCTCAATTTGGGTTCCTTTGTTAAGAGGTCGTACCGTATAGATGATTATTTCAGGGTGATCCAGCACTACCGAATCTCCAATGATGCTTTGCCCTGCAATTGCCGTAGCTGACTTTACACCGGTAACATTTATTGAATTGATCCGGATATCTAAAAGTATATAGGGCATTTTTTCCCCACTCAAATTTTTTATTTTATTTGTGTCCGGATAGATGTGAATATTTTTTACATAAGCGTCACCTAGAGCTTCATCAAAGTAAAGTGAATCGTATTTTATAACGTACAATCTATCAGTTTCCTTAGCCAACGCGCTTTCCAACTTGTTTTCTACAAATTTATATTTATACTTCTGCCAGCCAAAATAGGCAGTCATTATGAAAACTAAAATTCCAGCAATTATTAAAACCGATTTTCGGGATTTAAATTTAAAGTTCTTTGGTAGTTTCATTTAGTGGAAAAGACAAATAATGTGCTAGTAAAATTAATCTCTAAAATTATTTCAATTTAAAATGCTTTAGTTTTGAAACATATACTTGAAATATGAATATAGAATTGAATAAAAATGAAGATGCTAACAAGATGGCTTGGAGTAATATCAAAAAACTAGTAAATAAATTAGAGGAAGGTGGAGGAAAAAAAGCCATTCAAAAACAAAAAGACAGGAACAAATTAACAGCACGTGAAAGGATAAATTATTTATTGGATTCCGATAAACCATTTATCGAAATGGGAATATTTGCCGGATACGGCATGTATGAGGAATATGGTGGATGTCCTGCCGGTGGCACTGTTGCCGGGCTTGGATACGTAGGCGGCAAACAATGCATTATTGTAGCGAATGATCAAACGGTAAAGGCAGGTGCCTGGTTTCCCATAACCGGCAAAAAAAATCTTCGCATGCAGGAGATGTCTATGGAAAATAAATTGCCAATTATTTACCTCGTTGATAGCGCTGGCGTTTTTTTGCCAATGCAGGATGAAATTTTTCCAGATAAGGAACACTTCGGTAGAATATTCCGGAACAATGCGAAAATGAGTGCGATGGGTATTACACAAATTGCAGCCGTAATGGGCCCATGTGTAGCGGGTGGAGCTTATTTGCCCATCATGAGTGACGAAACACTTATGGTGGAAGGCGAAGGTCATGGATCAATTTTTTTAGCCGGTCCCTATCTTGTAAAAGCGGCCATAGGAGAAAGTACAGATAGTGAAACCTTAGGAGGAGCCAATACGCACACATCAATCAGCGGCATTGCTGATTATAAATTTAAAACGGAAGAAGAATGCCTTGATCGTGTCAAAAGTATCATGTCAAAAATTGGTGATTTCCCTAAAGCAGGCTTCAATCGTATTGAAGCAAAAGTGCCGTCAAAGCCAGTTAGCGATGTTTATCAGGTTTTTCCCGAAGGGAATGTGAAACCTTATGATATGCATGATTTGCTTGACTCCATTGTAGATGCAGAGTCGTTTGATGAGTTCAAAGAAGATTATGGCAGAACAATTATTTGTGGATACGCCAGAGTAGATGGTTGGGCAGTTGGAATTGTCGCCAATCAAAGACTCACCATTAAAAATAAAAAAGGCGAGCTGCAAATGGGTGGTGTCATTTATAATGATAGTGCAGATAAAGGAGCGCGGTTTATTATGAATTGCAATCAGAAAAAAATCCCTTTGGTTTTTCTCCAGGATATTACCGGCTTCATGGTAGGCACACGAAGTGAGCATAGCGGTATTATAAAAGATGGTGCTAAAATGGTAAATGCAGTTGCTAATTCTGTAGTACCAAAATTAACTTTTATCATCGGAAACTCTTATGGGGCGGGCAATTACGCCATGTGTGGAAAGGCCTATGATCCCCGCTTTATTTATGCCTGGCCTACGGCCAAAATAGCCGTAATGGGAGGCGAGCAGGCGGCGAAAACTT